>JABFXD010000296.1 GCA_013361925.1 Streptomyces sp.
TTCAGTAGCGGGGACAGGATTTGAACCTGCGACCTCTGGGTTATGAGCCCAGCGAGCTACCGAGCTGCTCCACCCCGCGCCGTTGTGTTGCAACCGTACCACGGCGCGGGGTGGGTCATTCGATCAACAGCTGATCAGCCGCTGGGACTGCTGCTCGGGCTGGAGCTCGGTTTGGAACTCGGCTTGGAACTCGGGCCGGCGCTGGGACTCGCGCCGGGCTTCGGCGTGGTCTTGTCCTGCTTGGACTGCGCCTCCTCGGCCCGCTGGAGCGCGTCCTCCAGGTCCTTCTGCGCCACGCCGTACGCCTCCCAGTCGCCCTTCTTCAGGGCTTCCTGGCCGTCCTCGAAGGCCTTCTGGGCGTCGTCCAGCGCCTGTTGGACCGTCGGGTTGTCGGACGTCGGTGGCTTCGTCGTGGTGTCCCCGCCGTCGTCCTCCGGTGGCGTGGTGGTGTCGCCCTCCGCGCCGAAGACCTTGTTGAGGGCCTCGCCGAGGGTGTCCTCGAAGGCGGTGTTGCCTCCGTAGGTCACCAACACCTTCCGCAACAGCGGGTACTTCAGTCCACCACCGCGTACGTAGACCGGCTCCACGTAGAGCAGTCCCCCGTCGAGCGGCACCGTCAGCAGGTTGCCGTACTCCACCTTGGAATCGCCTCTGTTGAGGAGGCTGATGGTCTCGGCGATCTCCTGTTCGGAGTTGAACTGGCTCTGCACCTGTTTGGGACCCTGGACGGTGGTGTTCGTCGGCAGTTTCAGGATTCTGATCTTGCCGTACCCGCCGGTGCCCGCCTCGGCGTCGACCGACATGAACGCGCTGAGGTTGTCCCGGCCGTTGGGCGTGAACGTCGTCGTCAGCGAGAACGCCTGCGACGACTGGTCGGGCATCTTCATGCTCAGGTAGTACGGCGGCACCGCGTCGCCCGAGGTGTTGGTCGGGTCGTCCGGCACCTGCCACACCTCGGAGCCGGACAGGAACGTCGTGGCGTCCTTCACGTGGTAGCGGCTGAGCAGCTCGCGCTGGACCTTGAACAGGTCCTGCGGGTAGCGGAGATGGTCCATGAGCGACTTCGAGATCTCGCTCTTGTCCTTCACCGTGCCCGGGAACGCCTTCATCCAGGTCTTCAGGACCGGGTCCTGGGTGTCCCACTGGTAGAGCTTGACCTGACCGGTGTACGCGTCGACGGTCGCCTTCACCGAGTTGCGGATGTAGTTGACCTGGTTCTGCTGGGCCACCACCGCGCGCGAGTTGTTCGTCGCGGTCAGCGAGTCGGCCGTGGTGTCACCGAGGGTCGTACGGGACGAGTACGGGTAGCCGTTCGTCGTCGTGTACGCGTCGACGATCCACTGGATCTTGCCGTCCACGACCGCCGGGTAGGCGTCACCGTCGATGGTCAGCCAGGGCGCCACCGCCTCGACGCGCTCCTTGGGCGTGCGGTTGTACAGAATCCGCGAACCCTCGCCGATCGCACCGGAGTAGAGGATCTGCGGCTCGCTGAACGCCACCGCGTACGCGGCCCGGTTGATCGGGTTGGAGAGGTTGACCCCGCTGTCGCCGGTGTAGCTGAAGGTCTTCTCGCCGTTGTCGTCGGAGTAGTCGATCTCCTTCTGGGGACCGCCGACGATCGAGTACTCGGTGGTCTTCTCGCCGTAGTAGACCCGCTGCTGGTACGTGCCGAGGTCGCCCTGCGAGGGCAGGTCGGACTCGGTGAAGACCGGGCGGCCCTCGGAGTCGGCGGCGGTGCCCTTGGCGGCGACCACGCCGTAGCCGTGGGTGTAGCGGAAGTGGTCGTTGATCCAGTTGTTCTTCGGAATGCCGTTGAGGTTCAGCTCACGCAGACCGATGACCGTGTCCTGGTCCTTGCCGTCCTTGCTGTAGCGGTCGACGTCCAGGTTGGTCGGGAACGCGTAGTAGTTCCGCATCTGCTGGAGCTGCTGGAACGTCGGCGAGACGATGTTCGGGTCCATCACGCGGATGCTGGCCGTGCTGTCGACGTCGTCGCGCAGCTTGGTCTTGTCCGAGGTGGTGGACGTGCCGTCGTACTCGGTGACCTGGGCGTCGTCGATGCCGTACGCCTCACGCGTCGCCTTGAGGTTCTTCTCGACGTACGGCGCTTCCTTGGCCTGCTCGTTCGGCTGGACCTGGAACTTCTGGACGATCGCCGGGTACAGACCGCCGATGAGGATCGCGGAGAGCACCATCAGGCCGAAGCCGATGACCGGCAGCTGCCAGGTGCGCCGCCACAGGGTGGCGAAGAACAGCAGCGCGCAGATGACGGCGATGCAGAACAGGATCGTCTTGGCCGGCAGATACGCGTTCGCGTCGACGTACCTGAGGCCGGTCCAGTTGTCGGTCGCCTTGAAGTCGCTGGACTTGACCGCGAGGCCGTACCGGTCGAGCCAGTACGCCACCGCCTTCAGGGCGACGAAGATGCCGAGCAGCACCGACAGATGCCCGGTCGCGGCGGCCGTGGCGCGCGCGCCCGGGGAGGTGATCCGCAGACCGCCGTACAGGTAGTGGGTCAGCGCGGCGGCGATCACGGACAGGATCGCGGCGGCGAAGCCGAAGCCGAGCAGGAACCGGTACCAGGGCAGGTCGAAGGTGTAGAAGGAGATGTCGAGCTTGAACTGCGGGTCCTTCTGGTGGAAGGACACGCCGTTGACCCACATCAGCCAGGTCCGCCACTGGCTCGACGCCGAGGCGCCCGCGATGAGACCGACCAGCGCGGTGATCCCGAGCAGCAGCCACTTCTTGTACGGCGCGATGCCCATGCGGTAGCGGTCGAGGTTCTGCTGCTCCATCGACATCGCGCTCAGCGGCGGCCGCAGCCGGTGCGCCAGCCAGATGTTGAAGCCGACCGCCAGGGCCATCAGCAGGCCGAAGACGAAGAACAGCCCGATCTTGGTCCACAGGGTCGTCGTGAACACGGACGAGTACTTCACCGACCGATACCAGAGCCAGTCGGTCCAGAACCCGGCGAACATGGTGAACGCCATGCCGAGTACGGCAAGGACGCCCAGCGTCATGAGCAGGGTCCGGACACGCCGGGACGGGCGGCCCACTCTCATCCGCGGCCCCGTGGGGCCTCCGCCGCGGTCCGGCATCTGGAAAGCCAAGGTGCGCACCTCGAAGTTCGCTGTTGGTCCGTCAGGCCCGCGCTTTCACGGGCCGTCCGTGGGCCACGTGATCGTAGGCCCTCACCTATGCAACTTACTCACGCTTTACTCGGTTCCCGATTCCGGCCATGAACGAGGCAGGATTGTGACCATGTCCAACACCCCCATGGCGGCGAGCCCCCTGACCCGGGCCGTACTCGAGATCGACGAGTACGTCTCCGGCCTCGGCTGGGACCAGCCCGCTCGCCTTTTCGCCCTCGTAGACACCGCGCGACTTCGGGTCCAGGAACCCGCTCTCGCGGCCCAGCTCGGCCTGGAGGACGGCCAGGAGTCCGCCGCGCTCACCCCGATCGAGCAGGAGGAGATCCCGGCGGGCAAGCCGCTGGACGAGTTCCTCGGCACGATCGCCTGGCCCGACGCCGTCGCCGGCTGCGCCCTGACGGTGGAGCGCCTCATGCTGCCCCCGTCCGCCGAGGCCCAGGTCCCGGAGGGCCTGAGCGACAAGAAGCTCGCCCAGTGGGTCGCCAAGCACCCCGACCGCCAGGAGGTCCGCATGACCGTCGCGGTCCTGCGCGACGGCACCCGCGACTCGGCCGTACGCCTGCGCGAGAAGGACTCCCCGACGGAGGTCCTCACGGGCGGCGCCCTGGTACCGGGCCTGGCGGAGGCACTGGCGGCGACGTTCGAGGACTGA
>JABFXD010000408.1 GCA_013361925.1 Streptomyces sp.
GTGTCGGGGCCGGACGCGGAGGCGACGCAGTTCATCGCGCCGGTGACCGGGGAGCACGGCGGGGAGCGGCAGCCGCCCGCCGAGTTCGACAACCTCTTCCGCAGCGGGCCCGGCGGGGACAGCCCGGCCGGGGCCACGCAGCAGCTGCCGCGCTTCGAGCCGGGGCAGGCCCCGTCGGCGCAGGGCCGGCCGCAGCCGTCGTACGTCCCGCCGGCCGGCACCGGACGGCGGGCGGGGCAGGTGCAGGCCGACGAGCGGGACCGCAGCGGGCGTACCCGGTCGCGGGTGCCCGCCATCGCGGCCGTCGGGGTCGGTATCGCCGTCCTCGGCATCGGTGCGGGCGCGCTGCTGGCGAGCGGCGGTGGTGGCGACAAGGGCGACGACAACAAGCCCGTGTCCGCGACCGCCCCGGCGACCGAGGGTTCCGCCTCACCGTCGACCGACGCGGCGAAGGAGCAGGCGGTCGCCCTGGACAAGCTGCTGGCCGACAGCGGTGACAGCCGGGCGTCCGTGATCAGCGCGGTCGGCGATGTGAAGGCGTGCAAGGACCTCGGTCAGGCGGCGACCGACCTGCGCAACGCCGCGACCCAGCGCAACGACCTGGTGACCAGCCTGTCCGCGCTCTCCGTCGACAAGCTCGCGAACCACTCCGAGCTGACCACCGCCCTCACCAAGGCGTGGAAGGCGTCCGCGTCGGCCGACAACCACTACGCGGCGTGGGCGGACCAGGTCGCCTCGAACAAGAAGGGCTGCAAGAAGGGCCAGGCGCGCTCCACCCCGCAGACCCTGGCGGGCAACCAGTCGAGCGGCGAGGCGACCACGCAGAAGAAGACGGCCGCCCGGCTGTGGAACGCGATCGCGAGGACGTACGGCCTCACCGAGCGCACGTACACCCAGCTGTAGCCGTCGCACCCGGCCGCGGCCGGGTGCGGTCGCTCAGTTGACCTCGGCGGTCGCCAGCGTCCTGCGGACGTCGGTGAAGCCGGGGTGCGCGGCCACGAGGCGGCCCTTGCGGACGACCTGGAGCGTCACGTCGGTGTTGACGAGGCGGGTCAGGCCGATACCGGCGAGGCTGTTCTCGTACTCCCAGTTGAGGGTCGGCGTGAGGCTGCCGGTGTCGACCTTCAGGCCGCCGTTGAGGGCCTTGCGGATGGCGGTGCCGGTGACCTCGCCGTCGCCGAGCGACTCGAGGACGGCCCTGAGGACGGTGTAGGCGATCCAGGTGGTCTGCACTCCGGCGTCCGCGGGGTCGATGCGGTTGTCGCCGAAGGCCTCCTTCCCGATCACCTTCTTCATGGCGTTCCAGCGCCGGTCGGTCGAGGGCGGGTACCAGCTGGTGATGTACGACCCCTCGTACGGCCCCGACAGGCCCCCGGAGGCGTCGATCACCGTCTGGTCGACGCTGCCGAGCACGGTGGCCGTGCGGACGGCCGGGTAGTCCTCGCGGGAGCGCCGGAAGGAGTCCATGAAGGTGCCGGTGTGGTCGCCGAGGGCGGGCACCACACAGCCCTTCTTCGCGGGGTCGGTGGTGGTGTGGTCGAGGGCGCGTTCGGACGGGGCGGAGTACTCGGTGGCGTCCTCGTCGGCCAGCTGGTCCGCGGCGGCGGGGTGGCCGCCCGCCTTGAGGCCGGAGTCGATCATGACGTGCAGCTCGTCGCCCGCTATGGAGTCGGGCCGGACCAGGGCGACGGGCCCGCAGGCGCCGGCGAGTTCCTTGCCGAGCCCGGCCAGCAGGGTCGACTGACCGCCGTTGACGGGGAAGGAGAGCGGGCTCTCGAACTCGGAGTTGGTGATGCCGTAGCCGCCGATGTAGGGGATGTCGGCGCTCTCCAGGGTCGGGAAGAACGCGTCGCCGTGCTGGCTGTAGGAGCCGACGACCGCGACGACGCCCTCGTCCACCGCGCGCTGGGCGCACTTGGCGGCCGTGACGGTGTCGTTCCGGTCGTTGCAGACCAGGATGGCGAGCTTGTGGCCGTTGATGCCGCCCCGGGAGTTGATCCAGCGGGCGTAGGCCTGGGCGAGGGCGGGCATGCCGGGCTTGTTGGTCGCGTTGGTGTCCATCGGGGCCCAGGTCATGATCTTGATCGGTTCGTCCCCGGTGCCCCCCGTGACACCGGGGACGACCCCGCAACCGGCGACGAGTGACGCACACGCCGCCAGGGCCCCCGCCGCGAGGGCGGTCGCTCTGACGGGCCGTGTGAACGTGGGGAGGAAGGTGCTGCGGATGCGTCGCCTGCCGGTCATGGGCACACACGCTTCCGCCACATCGCCAACCTGGGAGTGACGCACGGTCAACGGTTGGTGACGTGCAGGTGAATTGCGGGGGCCGGTGAGGCGCGTGGGACGGGGAACGTACGATCGATGACCGTGCAAGGTTCGGAGAACTCTTCCCGTCGCGGCCGTCGCTCATCCACCATGGGCGCTATGCCACTGAACGACATGCCGTGGTGGCGCTGGCGCAGCAATGTGCGCTCCGCGCTGCACATGCTCTCCGACCCCGGGTTCCAGCGCGACGTCTGGCTGGCCGGCGTCGAGGGATACGGGGACGTCACCGACGCCGTGTACCGCCTCGTCGAGGACACCTGGCTGGACAACTGGTCCGCCGAGAAATACGTCGGCACGATCTTCCGGGACTCCCAGGAGGCGGCCCTCGTCGACACCGCCGTCCTGCGCGTGCTGCGGATCATGCACCAGGCCGGTCCGGACGCCCACGTCTCCGTGTACATGCAGAACCCGGGCTGGCCGGACGCGGTGCGGGCGGCACGGGACGCGCATGTACGGATGGCGACGGCCGACGGCGAGGACCCGGACGCCCCGCCGCGCTCGCTCCACGTGCTGCACATCATGACCCGGTCCGCGTGACGGACTCGGTCACTGCGTTCCCGGTGGATATGCGACCCTGTCCTGCATGAACGAGCAGTCCACCCGAGCCGCGGCCCCGGCCGAGCAGTACGTCCTCACCCTGTCCTGCCCCGACAAGCAGGGCATCGTGCACGCCGTGTCGAGCTACCTCTTCATGACCGGTTGCAACATCGAGGACAGCCAGCAGTTCGGCGACCACGACACGGGTCTGTTCTTCATGCGCGTCCACTTCTCGGCCGAGGCGCCGGTGACGGTCGACAAGCTGCGGGCCAGCTTCGCGGCGATCGGTGACTCCTTCCACATGGACTGGCAGATCAACCGGGCCGAGGACAAGATGCGGGTCGTGCTGATGGTCAGCAAGTTCGGGCACTGCCTGAACGACCTGCTGTTCCGCGCCCGGATCGGCGCACTGCCCGTGGAGATCGCCGCCGTGGTGTCCAACCACACCGACTTCGCCGAGCTCGTGGGGTCGTACGACATCCCCTTCCACCACATTCCGGTGACGAGGGAGAACAAGGCCGAGGCCGAGGCGGAGCTGCTCCAGCTGGTGCGCGAGCGGGACGTCGAGCTGGTCGTGCTCGCCCGGTACATGCAGGTGCTCTCCGACGACCTGTGCAAGCAGCTCAGCGGGCGGATCATCAACATCCACCACTCGTTCCTGCCGAGCTTCAAGGGCGCCAAGCCCTACCACCAGGCGCATGCCCGGGGCGTGAAGCTCATCGGCGCCACCGCGCACTACGTGACCGCCGACCTCGACGAGGGGCCGATCATCGAGCAGGAGGTCGAGCGGGTCGGTCACGACGTCACGCCGGACCAGCTGGTCGCGATCGGGCGGGACGTGGAGTGCCAGGCGCTGGCGCGTGCGGTGAAGTGGCACGCGGAGCGGCGGATCCTGCTGAACGGGCGGCGGACGGTCGTCTTCGCGTAGCTCGCATACGGGCA
>JABFXD010000999.1 GCA_013361925.1 Streptomyces sp.
TGATGGTCAGTCAGTTGGTCGGCTGGTCTGTTCCGACGCAGGGTTCGACACCGGTGTCCCCCGGGCAGTTGTGGTGCCCGGGAGGGCCGTGACACACCGGTGACATCTGTTGCGGAGCCCCGACACACAGGGTCGTGGTCGGCGAACTTGCGGGACGGGGCGCCTTGTTGCCTCTCTCGCCGGTCACAGCGACGTTGGCACGCATCCTTGGGGCGTTGCCATGCTTTCGACGCTCATCGAATCGTCGCCCCCGTGCCGGCCAGCAGGCTGTGGGCCAGGGGTGTTGCCGAGTGCGCCACGTGTTTTCCCTCGCGGTGGCTCACGACCAGGCCCGCCCCGCGCAGCACACCGATCTGATAGCTCGCGCTGGCCGGCGCCAGCCCCAGGGAGACCGCCACTTCGGTCGTCGTACGAACGCGATGGCCCGCCACGTCGACGAGGACGGCGGTGCGGGTCCGGCCGAGGAGCCGGTCCAGGCGTTCCCCACCGGTGCGCAGGATCTCGATCGGCTGCTTGGTGACGGGGTAGACGAGGACCGGATCGAGCCCGGGGTCCGCCAGGGCCGTGGGCCTGCGCCAGCAGAAGAAGGAGGGCACGAGCACCAGCCCGCGGCCCTCGAGCCGTAACTCCCGGTCGACGGGATAGTCGACGTCCAGGTACGGCGGGTTCCAGCGGGCGAACGGACGCAGACCGCCGAGGAGCGCGGCGGTCCCACCGTCCAGCAACGTCCGTGTGCGCAGGGAGACGTCGTCGCTCACCGCGGACCGCACCTGCTCCCAGTACGGTTCCAGCAGCGTGCGGAACGAGTGCCGCATGACGTCCGCCACGAGCATGAGCGAACCGAAGGTGGGCTCGTACAGGCCTCTCACCCGTCGTGGGAAGCGCCTCGATGCGGCAAGCCTGGTCAGTTCGACCGCCAGCCGGTCACGCGGTGTCGCCCGGACGGCCTCCAGGCCGGCGTCCAGCCCCTCACCGGTGACCGTGGGCGTGAGGAAGTCGGGGATGTATCCGGAGGTCGGGACGTACGTCCGCAGGGTGCGCAGGGCATGCGCGGCACGGGCGTCCTGGGTCAGTCGCTCGGTGGTCTCTCTGCGCCAGTGTCCGAAGGCAAGTGGTCCTTGGTGTGTCTGCCAGCGGCAGATCGCGCACATCAACTCCCACAGCGGGTCGGGCTGCCGGGCGATCCGCACGTTCTGCAGATCGCTCCAGCCGAAGTGGATGCGAAGCAAGGGCGTTCCTCGAGGGTGTTGGGGGCACCCGATCAGCGAGGTGCTGCTCGGGCCGCCGGACCGGGCTGCGACACCGGCCCCCTTGCCGACCCCTCGGCGGCAAGGGCCGCTCGGGCTCCGGGCCGGCCCGGCGACTGGGTCGATCCTTTCCAGACCGCCGCGGGACCGGAAGATCGGAAGCGGAGAGGATCGGCTCCCGCTCGATAAACTTCCCTGTATGACACCTGGTCGTGGGGTTGGTGCCACGCGCGAACCGAGCCTTCACCAACTCCGGCTGCTGCTCGTCCTCGCGGAGGAACTCCACTTCGGGAGAGCCGCCGCACGGGTCTATGTCACCCAGCCCGCGTTCAGTCAGCAGATCAGGTCGCTGGAACAGCGGCTGGGCGTCGAACTCGTCGAACGCGGCGGCCGGGCGGTACGGCTCACCGTCGCCGGCCAGGCTCTCGTCCAGGACGCGAGGGCGGTGGTCGACGCCATGGCCCGGCTGCTCCAGGCCGCCGACGTCCACGCCGGCACGACCCGCGGCCGGCTGCGGATCGGCAGCCTCGGCGCCGAGGCCGCCATGCCCTACGCCCAGGCCATCCTCGCCCGACTCCGCGGCTCGCACGCCGACCTGGAGACTGAGGTCCGCAATCTGTCCTTCGTCGACATGTTCAGCAAGCTGAGCACCGGCGAGGTCGACGCGGCCTTCCTCCGCGGCCCGCTGCCCCCGGGCATCCAGTCCCTGCACCTGGCCACCGAGACCCGCGTGGTCTGCCTGCCCGCCGACGACCCGCTCGCCGACCGGGACGTGCTCACTCTCGCCCAGCTCGCGGACCGTGTCGTCGTCGACATGCCCCCGGAGGTGCCCCGCTCCTGGTGGGACCACCTCACGGTCAATCCGCGCCCGGACGGTACGCCGGTCCGCTTCGGACCGGTCGTCAGGGACACCGAGAGCATGGTCCTCGCCGTCACCCAGCAGCAGGCGATCACCTTCCTGCCCGCCGCGGCCCGCCGCCTGTATCCGCGGGCCGGCCTCACCTACGTCGACGTCCCGGAGCTGGGCGTCTCGACCGCCGAACTCGCCTGGCTCCCGGAGAACCGGGACAAGCCCGCCGTGTCCGCGCTGCGCGAAGTGGCCCGCCAGGTCCTGCACGAGGCGCGGACCGCGGAACCGGACACAGCGGCCACGGACGTCAAGGCTCCCCCCGTATCCCCTGATCCGGGGTGAGCGGGGTGGCGGCAGCGATCCAGCGGCGATAGGACCCCATGTCGGCGTTGCTGCCGCACACGATCGTCACCACATGCCGGCCCGCGAATCGTGCGCGGTCCTCCAGGATCGCCGCGATGCCTAGCGCGGCCGACGGTTCGACGACGAGGCCGGCGTGGTGGAGCAGCAGCCGCATCCCGGCGACGATCGACGGCTCCCGGACCAGGACGGCGTCGTCGGCGACCAGGAGGAGGTCGTCCAGGACGGCGGGGATGGGGAACCGGCCGGCGACCCCGTCGGCGATGGTGTCGGTCGTATCGGTGGTGACGACGCGCCGGGCCCGCCACGACAGGGTCAGCGCGGGCGCCCCCTGCGGCTGTACACAGATCACCTCGACCTCGGGAGCGAGGGACTTGAGCACATGACCGACGCCGGTGGCCAGCGCCCCGCCGCCGAGCGCGACCAGGACGGCGTCGTACGGCGGGACCGTGGCGGGGCGGTCCACGAGTTCCAGGCCGATGGTCGCCGCGCCCTCGCAGGTCTCGAGGTCGAGACTGTCCTCCAGCAGCCGCACCCCGTCGTGCCGCGCGATGGCCGCCGCCCGCTCACGCGCCGTCTCGTGGTCGCCGTCCACCAACTCCAGCCGGGCGCCCAGCGCGCGGACACGGTCGAGCTTGGCCTCGGTCGCGAAGCGCGACGCCACGACGGTGACGTCGAGGCCACGGCCACGAGCGGACCAGGCGAGGGCCTGGCCGAGGTTGCCCGCGCTGGCGCACACCACGGCCCTTGCCCCGTCCTCGGCGAGCCGGCTCGCGACCAGCTCGGTGCCGCGGCCCTTGAAGCTGCGGACCGGGTTCGCCGTCTCCAGCTTGATGCTCACCGCGCAGCCGAGCTCGGGCTCCAGCGCCTCGCACCGGTACAGCGGGGTGTCGAGGAACACCGGGTCGATCACCTGGCGAGCCGAGTGGATCCGGGCGGTGTCGAGGCGTGTCCGACGCATGGCGCCCGAGCGTAGCGAGCGAGCCGCGCTGTCAGCTGCCGGACCAGGCCTGGAAGACGGCGTAGGTGTCCTCGTAGAGGTGGTAGCGGGTGATTCTTCCGTCCCGGACCGTGGTGTGCAGGGCGAACGCGGTGTCGATGTCCCGGCCCGTCTTCCTGACCTCGGAGACCATGCGCCCGGTCAACACCACGTCGTCGCCCTCGGCGATGACCTGACGCAGCTCGAACTCCTTGGCCCGGACATGGGCCTTGAGCAGTTCGAAGAAGGTCCGCATGCCGTCCGCCGAGTCGACCTCGGGTACCCAGGGGATGCCCGGCGGGTGCGGGACGGAGAACGACACCGAGTCGGCGAACAGCGCCGCGGCCTCCGCGCTCTTGCCTTCGGCG
>JABFXD010000477.1 GCA_013361925.1 Streptomyces sp.
GGGGCGCGGCCGCACCCCGTTAGAATCGGTCGTACAGCCCTCGCCCAAACCGCCGGAAGGCACCCCGTGTCATCAGCGACCCCCGCCGCCGCCCCCGACACCGTCCTGGTCGTCGACTTCGGCGCGCAGTACGCCCAGCTCATCGCCCGTCGCGTCCGCGAGGCGCGGGTCTACAGCGAGATCGTGCCGAGCACCATGCCGGTCGAGGAGATGCTCGCCAAGAACCCGGCGGCGATCATCCTCTCCGGCGGCCCCTCGTCCGTGTACGAGGAGGGCGCCCCGAGCCTCGACCGCGCCATCTTCGAGGCCGGCGTCCCCGTCTTCGGCATGTGCTACGGCTTCCAGCTGATGGCGCGCTCCCTCGGCGGCACCGTCGACAACACCGGCGCCCGTGAGTACGGCCGCACCGATCTGCATGTCTCGAAGTCGTCCTCCACCCTCTTCGAGGGCACCCCGGACGAGCAGCACGTGTGGATGTCGCACGGCGACGCCTGCTCCGCCGCCCCCGAGGGCTTCTCCGTCACGGCCTCCACGGACGTCGTCCCGGTCGCCGCCTTCGAGAACGACGAGAAGAAGCTCTACGGCGTCCAGTACCACCCCGAGGTCATGCACTCCACGCACGGCCAGCAGGTCCTGGAGCACTTCCTGTACCGGGGCGCGGGCCTCAAGCCCGACTGGACCACCGGCAACGTGATCGAGGAGCAGGTCGCCCTCATCCGTGAGCAGGTCGGCGACAAGCGCGCCATCTGCGGTCTGTCCGGCGGCGTCGACTCCGCGGTGGCCGCGGCCCTCGTCGCCCGTGCCATCGGCGACCAGCTGACCTGCGTGTATGTCGACCACGGTCTGATGCGCAAGGGCGAGACCGAGCAGGTCGAGAAGGACTTCGTGGCCGCGACCGGCGTGAAGCTGGTCGTCGTCGACGCGGAGGAGCGCTTCCTCACCGCGCTCAAGGGGGTCTCGGACCCCGAGGAGAAGCGGAAGATCATCGGCCGCGAGTTCATCCGGGTCTTCGAGCAGGCCCAGGCGGAGATCATCGCGGACGAGGGTCCGGCGGTGGAGTTCCTCGTCCAGGGCACGCTCTACCCGGACGTGGTCGAGTCCGGTGGCGGTACCGGCACGGCCAACATCAAGTCCCACCACAACGTGGGCGGTCTCCCCGAGGACCTCGAGTTCCAGCTCATCGAGCCGCTGCGCAAGCTGTTCAAGGACGAGGTCCGGATGGTCGGCCAGGAGCTCGGCCTGCCGGACGAGATCGTCCAGCGCCAGCCGTTCCCGGGCCCGGGTCTCGGCATCCGGATCGTCGGCGAGGTGACGAAGGAGCGGCTCGACCTGCTCCGTGACGCCGACGCCATCGCCCGCGAGGAGCTGACGCTGGCCGGCCTCGACCGGGACATCTGGCAGTGCCCGGTGGTCCTGCTCGCGGACGTCCGCTCGGTCGGCGTCCAGGGCGACGGCCGCACCTACGGCCACCCGATCGTTCTGCGCCCGGTCTCGTCCGAGGACGCGATGACGGCCGACTGGTCGCGCCTGCCGTACGAGGTGCTGGCGAAGATCTCCACGCGGATCACCAACGAGGTCGCGGACGTCAACCGAGTCGTCCTCGACGTGACCTCGAAGCCGCCGGGCACGATCGAGTGGGAGTAGCTCTTCCTAGGTCCGTTTGAGAGTCCGCACCGGCTCTCCGGGCTTCCAGACCTGGACGACGAGGTACGTGTCGTCCTCGACGTAGGTCCTCACGACCTCCGTCAGCTCGGTGCGGAAGAGGTGGAACGGCTCCGGCGGTTCCACCTCTTCGCCGTACGCGGCCTTGGTCGCGGCGTCCACGACCTCGATCGCCCGCCCGCTGATCCGCACATCACCGCCGCCCATCGACTGCCCCTCTCCGGGATTCGCCTGGAGCGCGAAACGCGGGTCGCGCAGCAGATCGAGCGCCTTGAGCGAGTCCGGCATCATGCCGAGCCACAGCTCGCCGTTCAGGAACCGCACCTCCAGGCCGCTGGTGCGGGGTGAGCCGTCCTTGCGGAGGGTCGCGAGGGTGTGGTGCGTGAAGGCGCCGAAGCGTTCTTCGACGACCTTGGCGAGATCGGGTTCGGCGGCGGTGAAGACGGACCAGTTCGCAGTCATACGAAGAGTGTGGCGCCGATACCCGACATGTGCTGTCCGGTATTACACGGCCTGCGTGCCCTGCGCGGCGTACGGCAGCGGGCGCACGTACCGCTCCCGTCCCGCGTCGTCCCGTACCTGCGCGCAGCCGCCCGCCGTCAGCTGCGCGGCCAGCTTGGCGCGGCGGACCGTGTTGATGCGGAGGGCGCCGTACATGAACGCCGGCGTCAGCACGGCGAGCGGCAGGAGGACGGCGTACTTGCCGGTCAGCGGGGCCATCAGCAGGAACAGGGCGGCGGCGCCCCAGCCGATGGTCTTGAGCTGGCGGGGGTTGCCCGCCTCGACCAGGGCGTCGTACTTGATGAGCGCGATGATCAGGTCGATGTCGGCCTGGGCCTCGGGGACCGGCGTGAGCGAGTTCAGGTACATGCCGGGGACCGTGCCACCCGCGCCCACCTGCGGGAACGCGGCGAGGTTCGCGGCGGCGCGCTGCTGGGCCGCGGGGTGGGTGTCGCGGACCAGATGGACGTGGAGGATCTTGTGGCGGCCGACGAGGCGGACACCGGCGTAGCGGAAACCGAAGCACTCGGCGACGTAGACCAGCGCCCCGAACAACTTGTGCTCGGCGAAGGGGTGGACCAGCTCGACGTGGTCCTGCGTGGCGAGCTGCCGCATGAGGGAGCTGAGGTGACGTTCGACGAGGCTCAAGGAGGGCTCCGGGGTGACTGAAAACAGGTGCTGAAGTGTCGGGAACTTGAGGTTCCGCACAGCAGACAGCCGAACCCCCGGAACGGTTGCACACGGCATCGTTACCTCATACTCCTGTTCTCCTGCGCTGACCGACGGTAACTTCCGCCCCGTGAAGCCACCCCAGTGCTGGAGGACCGATGCACGGGACGTATGAACCGGGACCGACCCCGCCCGCCCCCCTGCCCACCGACAGCCTCCGGTTCGCGATGCCGCCGATGCACGACTCGGTCGAGGACGAGCGCCGGCACCGCAAGGAGAGGCTGGCGGGCGCGCTGCGGATCTTCGGGCGGCAGGGCTTCGAGGACGGGGTCTCCGGCCACATCACCGCACGCGACCCGGAGTTCACGGACTGCTTCTGGGTCAATCCGTTCGGCATGCCCTTCCGGCACGTCACCGTCAGCGACCTGGTCCTCGCCAACACCGACGGGCAGGTGATCGAGGGCCGCTACCACGTCAACCAGGCCGCCTTCACCGTGCACGCCCAGGTCCACGCCGCCCGCCCCGACGTCGTCGCGGTCGCCCACTGCCACTCCGTGCACGGCCGCGCCCTCTCCGCCCTCGGCGACCTCCTGGACCCGATCACCCAGGAGAGCTGTGCCTTCTACGAGGACCACGTGGTGTACGACGCCTATTCGGGCGTCGCCGTCGACACCGCCGAGGGCCGCAGGATCGCCGCGGCCCTCGGCTCCGGGAAGGGCCTGGTCCTGCGCAACCACGGCCTGCTGACCGTCGGCGACTCGGTGGACGCGGCGGCCTGGTGGTTCCTGTCCATGGAACGCTCCAGCCAGGTCCAGCTCATGGCCAAGGCGGCCGGCCGCCCGATCCTCATCGACCACAAGGCGGCCGTCGCGACCAGGGAGCAGTTGGGCGGCGACCTGGTGGCGTGGATCAACTACCAGCCCCTGTGGCAGGACATCAGCCGCAGCGAGCCGGATCTGCTGAGCTAG
>JABFXD010001038.1 GCA_013361925.1 Streptomyces sp.
CTCGGCGAACCGTTCGGCGTCGATGATGTCGTGCGCCGACAGCACCTCGGAGTCCTCGTCGTCGATGTCCTCGAACTCATAGGTACGGGAGGCGTACGACACGTCAAGGACGCCCTGCGCATAGGCGACCTGTGTCTCCCGCTCCTGTTCGGCGCGGGCCCGCGCCACCCGCTCGTCCACGCCGAGGAGTTCGGCGGCCTCGTCGAGCAGCGGCACGTCCGCGACCGTCCAGCTCCGGGTCACCGGACGGCGGATCGCGGCCGCGTCCTCGTCGGGGAGATAGCCCACGGGATCGGCGAGGAAGTCCGCGACCAGCCGCTGCGGGGTGAGCCGGGGCCACAACTGGTCGATGGCGGCCCATACTTCGGGGTTCTCGGCGATCTCGTCACGGATCTGGGTGACGTCGGCCGGGTCGAGGAGGCTGCCGCCGTCGTACGGGTCGGTGCCGACCCGCTCGGCGTACAGCTCGGTGAGGGTGTTGAGGATGTGGCCCTCGAAGTGCTCGCGCGCCACGTTGTGCGGCAGCCGCGCGTCCCGGGTCTTCTCCCGGGCCACCTTCACCAGCCCGTCGTCGAGCATCAGCACCTCCCGGTCGTGCTCGATCGCGATCACCGGGTCGGGCAGCGCCTGCCAGTCGCGTACGGCGTCGGCGAGGACGTCCGCCATGTCGGCGCGCCCCTTCACCGCCGCCGCGGCCCGGGTGTCGACGGCCGTCGCCTTCACCCCGGGGAACAGCTCCCCGACCGTCGCGAGCAGCACGCCCGTCTCACCGAGCGAGGGCAGCACCTCGCCGATGTAGCCGAGGAAGGCGGGGTTGGGGCCGACGATCAGCACGGCGCGCTTGGCGAGCAACTCCCGGTGTTCGTAGAGCAGATAGGCGGCGCGGTGCAGGGCGACGGCCGTCTTGCCGGTGCCCGGGCCGCCCTCGACGACCAGTACCCCGCGGTGCGGGGCGCGGATGATCTCGTCCTGCTCGGCCTGGATGGTCTGCACGATGTCGTGCATCCGGCCGGTGCGCGCGGCGTCCAGCGCGGCCAGCAGCACGGCGTCGCCGGTCGGGTCCTCGTGACCGGTGCGCTCCTGGTCGCCGAGGTCGAGGATCTCGTCGTGCAGGGCGGTGACCGTACGGCCCTCGGTGGTGAGATGGCGTCGGCGCCTGAGCCCCATCGGGGTGTGGCCGGTGGCCAGATAGAAGGGCCGGGCGACCTCCGCGCGCCAGTCGATCAGGACCGGGGTGCGTTCGGCGTCGTCCGTGCGCAGTCCGATACGGCCGATGTGATGGCTGGTCCCGGACGTCAGGTCGATCCGGCCGAAGCACAGCGAGCCGTCGACCGCGTTGAGCGCGGCGAGCAGCCCGGAGCGCTCGGCGACCAGGATGTCCCGCTCCAGCCGGGCCTGCATGGGCGTGTTGCCCTGGGCGAGGGCGTCGGTGACTCCGACCTCGGTGTCTGCGCGCAGGGCGTCCACGCGCGCGTACAGGGTGTCGATGAATTCCTGCTCACCGCGAATTTCATCGCTGTTTGACAATTCCACTCCCACGCCGATATACTGTGCCTACTGAACTTCTCCGCGACTCAATTCCCGTAAAGTCGCGAACCATTGAGTGTAAGCAAAAGAATCCCCCCGGCGCAATTGCCGGGGGGATTCTTTCGTTATGGCGGAATCAGATCACGTCGGCGATCTCCTCAAGCAGCCGCCGCTTCGGCCGGGCCCCCACCATGGACTTCACCGGCTCACCGCCGCGGAAGACCATAAAGGTCGGCATCGACAGCACCTTGTAGGCGTTCGTGGTCAGCGGATTGTGGTCCACGTTGAGCTGCACCACCTTCAGCCGGTCCGCCTCCTCCGCGGCGAGCGATCGCAGCACGGGGCCCATCTGCCGGCACGGCGGGCACCAGTCCGCCGTGAACTCCACCAGCACCGGCAGCTCGGCCCCGATCACCTCGTCCGCGAAGTCCGCGTCACTCACATCCATCACAGCTCCTGCCCTCCCAGTTCGCACAGGGGCGGCTCGCCCCCGGCCGTGGCCAGCCGCACGCCGATCTGCGCCCGTACCGCCTGGAGCTCGCCGATCAGCTCGTCCAGCTCCGCCAGCTTGCGGCGGTAGACGTCGATCGAGGCGGGACAGGTGTCCCCCTCGGGGTGACCGGCCTGCAGACACTCCACGAAGGGCCGTGTCTCCTCCAGGTCGAACCCGAAGTCCTGGAGCGTCCGGATCTGCCGCAGCAGCCGCAGATCGCTCTCGTCGTAGGTCCGGTATCCGTTGCCGCCCCGCCGGGCGGGCAGCAGCCCGCGTGACTCGTAGTACCGCAGCGTCCGGGTCGTGGTCCCGGCCCGCGCGGCCAGCTCGCCGATGCGCATGTCCACGAACGTAGTCCTTTACGCCGACGTCAAGGCAACAGTGGCTTCCGCTCCACCGGGGAGGTCAGCACGATCGAGGTCGTGGTGCGGCCGAGGGCGGAGACCTCTTCGAGCACCTCCTCCAGATGGACGGTGTCCCGGACGGCGACCTTGAGGATCCAGCAGTCCTCGCCGACCGCGTGGTGCACCTCGATGATCTCCGGGCGCTCGATCAGCTCCAGGGTCCTCGGGTGCTTGAGGTTGTAGCCGCCGTGCGGGTTGACCCGGATGAAGGCCTGGATGCCGTACCCGAGCCGGCTCGGCACCACATGGGCGCCGTACCCGCTGATCACGCCCGCCGCCTCCAGCCGCCGCACCCGCTCGGTGACGGCCGCGGGACTCAGCCGGACCCGGCGGCCCAGCTCGCTCAGCTTGATGCGGCCGTCGGTCTGGAGCAGCTGGAGGATCTCCCGGTCCAGCGCGTCGAAGCCCGCCGAGGTTTCGCTGGCGGCGGGGCGCAGATGCCGAGGTTCTTTCGGTGCCGCGGCCTGAACTCCCATGGTTCCCCCTTCAGGACGTGGGTGTACGCCGGGAGAATTATGGTCATGGAAAAGGCACGAGAGGTACTGGTCATCGGCGGCAGCCGCTATTTCGGCAAGCGGCTGATATCGCGGCTGCTGGCCGCCGGGGACCGGGTGACGGTCCTCAACCGCGGCTCGGCGGCGCCGCCGCCCGGTGCGGTGCATCTCGTGGCCGACCGCGACGACGAGAAGTCCCTTCTGGAAGCCCTCGGTTCGCGCACGTTCGACGTCGTCGTCGACCAGGTCTGCTACACGCCGCGCCAGGCGGCGATCGCCCGCCGGGTCTTCACGGGCCGCACCGGCCGCTATGTGATGACGTCGACGGTCGAGGTGTACGAGTACGAGGACTCCCTCGCGCCCGTACGGGAGGACGCCGTCGATCCGTCGACGGTCGCCGTCGATCTCGAACTCCCCTGGGACGACCCGGAGTTCCTGGACGCCCACTACGGCGAGGGCAAGCGGCAGGCGGAGGCGGTGTTCGCGGCCGCACCCGACTTCCCGTACGTGGCCGTGCGCGTGGCCCATGTGCTGGGCGGTGCCGACGACTTCACGGGACGCCTCGATCACTACGCCGCCCGGATCCGGGCCCGGGAGCCGATCGCGGTGCCCTTCTCCAACCAGGCCGCCACCTACATCCACGTCGAGGAGATCGCCGACTTCCTGGCCTGGACGGTGGGCGAGGACTTCACCGGCCCGGTCAACGCGGCCTCCCACGGCCTGTTGACCACCGTGGACCTGTGCGAGGCGGTCGTCGCGCGGATTCCCGAGGGCAAGGTCATACTCCAGCTCGTCGAGGTCGGCGAGGTCTCGCCGTTCTCCTTCTTCCGCTCCTACGGCATGGACAACTCCCGTGCCACACGGCTCGG
>JABFXD010000584.1 GCA_013361925.1 Streptomyces sp.
GACGCGGCCGTCGGCCCCGACCGTGACCGCGCAGTGCAGCCGGGAGACGTCCGGGTCGTCGAGCGGGACGTCGGCGTCGGCGGAGCGGCCGATCTCGATCCGGCCGCCGTGCAGCAGATGGACCCCGCCCGCGTCCGGGCCCGCGACCACGTCGAGACGGGCCGGGGCGTCGGCCACCTCGGGGTGCGGCTCGGGGTCGGTGGGCGCGCCGAGCGACAGCACCGCGCCGTCGGTCAGCGGGGGCTCGCCGAGGGTGCAGCGCTGGGCGTCCAGCCGCTCGGCACCGGCGTACAGCACGGGCTGGCCGGTGGTGGGGGCGCCGTCACCGGAGACCGCGGAGGCGAGCGCGGAGGTTATCGCCGCCAGGGCCGTCCCCGCGGGTGCCGTGACCAGCACGTCGCACGTCGGGGTGCGGCCCCGGGCGGCCTCGGGAGGCGGGGCCAGCGGGTCTACGACGGTCAGCCGGATCTGCATCGCCGTCAGCGGTCCCTTCTGCCCGGGCGCGGACAGTCCCCCACCCCGCGCGAGCACATCGGCCAGTACTGCACGCATCCTCGCACCTGCCACTGACAGTCTGCCCGCCCCCCGGCGGTAAGTGATCTTGATTGGTCAGCTCTGCCCCCAAAAGTGCCTGACCAATGCCGCGCCGCTGATCACTTGAGATCGGTCACGTCCGGCTCTGGCAACCGGCCGACCGGGTCGAGCGTCTTTCCTTCGAACAACTACGGGAACCGGTACGTAAGACGCACAGAAAGACGACAGGCCGCCGCCAGGGGATGCGGCACTACAGTGGACCGGAACACAGGCAAGCAAGCAGGGAGCGCATGACGTGCGGCCGGTAGGCAGCAAGTACTTCCTCGAGGAGCCGCTCGGACGCGGCGCGACGGGGACCGTCTGGCGAGCCCGCCAGCGCGAGGCCGCGGGCGCCGAGGCGGCCGTGCAGGGCCAGCCCGGTGAGACCGTCGCGATCAAGGTCCTCAAGGAGGAGCTCGCGAGCGACCCGGACATCGTGATGCGGTTCCTGCGGGAGCGCTCCGTCCTGCTCCGGCTCACCCACCCCAACATCGTCCGGGTCCGCGACCTGGTCGTCGAGGGCGATCTGCTGGCCCTGGTCATGGACCTCGTCGAGGGCCCCGACCTGCATCGCTACCTGCGCGAGAACGGCCCCTTCACCCCCGTCGGCGCCGCCCTGCTCACCGCGCAGATCGCCGACGCCCTCGCCGCGAGCCACGCCGACGGCGTCGTCCACCGCGACCTGAAGCCCGCCAACGTCCTGCTCCGGCAGAACGGCGGCCAGATGCACCCGCTGCTGACCGACTTCGGCATCGCGCGCCTCGCCGACTCCCCGGGCCTGACCCGCACCCACGAGTTCGTGGGCACGCCCGCGTACGTCGCCCCCGAGTCCGCCGAGGGCCGCCCGCAGACCTCCGCCGTCGACATCTACGGCGCCGGCATCCTGCTGTACGAACTGGTCACCGGCCGTCCCCCGTTCTCCGGCGGCTCGGCCCTCGAAGTCCTCCACCAGCATCTGAGCTCGGAGCCGCGCCGCCCGTCCACGGTCCCCGACCCCCTGTGGACGGTCATAGAGCGCTGTCTGCGCAAGAACCCCGACGACCGGCCCAGCGCCGAGAACCTCGCGCGCGGCCTGCGCGTCGTCGCCGAGGGCATCGGGGTGCACGCGAACTCCGCGCAGATCGCCGCCGCCGAGAACGTCGCGGCCCTCCTCGCGCCCGACCCGGCCCCGGCCGCCGTACCGGGTTCCGCGGACCCCACCCAGGTGCTGCCGCACGGCGCGGGGGCGTACGACCCGAACGCCGCCACCAACGTGCTGCCGCACGTGGGCGCCGCCGACCCCACCGCCGTGCTGCCCAACCGCGGCGCGGCCGACCCGACGGCCGTCATGCCGCCGGTGCCGCAGGGGCAGCCCGGCCAGCCCGGCGGACCCGGCCCCGAGGACCCGCACCCCTGGCAGAACCAGCTGCGCGCGGCCCGCGACCGCAACGAACAGACGCAGGTCCAGTACCTCGACCCGAACCAGGACCCGCTGCGCCGCCGCCCCCAGCGGCAGGTCGCCCGCCCGCAGCAGCAGCCGCGCCCCCAGCAGCGCCCGCAGCCCCAGCAGGGGTACGGCTATCCGCAGCAGCAACAACCGCAGCGGTACGCCCCCCAGCCGCAGCCCCAGCAGCCCCCGCAGCGCTACGCGCCGCCGCCCCAGCAGCCGCAACAGCCCCAGCAGCCGCAGCGCGAGCCCCGGCAGCGCAGCTCCAGCCCGATGAAGATCCCCGGGCTCGGCTGCCTCAAGGGGTGTCTGTTCACGATCGTCATCCTGTTCGTCGCGGGCTGGCTGATCTGGGAACTGAGCCCGTTGCAGGACTGGATCGGCACCGGCAAGAGCTACTGGGACCAGATCGGGGACTGGATCGGGACCGTGTCCGGGTGGATCGGCGACCTGGGTGGCGGTTCGTCCGGCCAGTGACGCTTTGGGCCGCTCCGGCTCGCGGCGAGTCTGTTGATTTGTCGACACCCAGCGGGTGATTTCGGTCTCCGCGGTGAAGGTCGGCTCTTCGGACGCGTATTTTTGTCGCCAAGTCGCGTCGGTAGGAGCAGCCTTGGCACGGAAGATCGGCAGCCGGTACACCGCCCACCAGATCCTCGGGCGGGGCAGCGCCGGCACGGTGTGGCTGGGCGAGGGGCCCGAGGGCCCCGTCGCCATCAAGCTGCTGCGCGAGGACCTGGCGTCCGACGAGGAGCTCGTCGGACGGTTCGTGCAGGAGCGCACGGCGCTGCTCGGCCTGGAGCACCCCAACGTCGTCTCGGTCCGTGACCTGGTCGTCGACGGCAACGACCTCGCGCTGGTCATGGACCTCGTCCGCGGCACCGATCTGCGCACCCGCCTCGACCGCGAGCGCCGGCTCGCCCCCGAGGCCGCGGTGGCGATCGTCGCGGACATCGCCGACGGGCTCGCGGCCGCGCACGCGGCGGGCGTCGTGCACCGGGACGTCAAGCCGGAGAACGTCCTCCTCGACATGCAGGGCCCGCTGGGCCCCGGCGGCTCGCATCGCGCGCTGCTCACCGACTTCGGGGTCGCGAAGCTGATCGACACCCCGCGGCGGACCCGGGCCACGAAGATCATCGGCACGCCGGACTATCTGGCGCCGGAGATCGTCGAGGGGCTGCCCCCGCGCGCGGCGGTGGACATCTACGCGCTGGCCACGGTGCTGTACGAGCTGCTGGCCGGCTTCACGCCCTTCGGCGGCGGGCACCCGGGCGCGGTGCTGCGCCGCCATGTGACGGAGACCGTCGCCCCGCTGCCCGGCATCCCCGACGAGCTGTGGCAGCTGATCGTGCAGTGCCTCGCCAAGGCGCCGGCCTCCCGGCTGCGGGCCTCCGAGCTCGGGGCGCGGCTGCGGGAGCTGCTGCCGATGCTGGCCGGGATGCCGCCGCTGGACGTGGACGAGCCGGACGCGGAGGACGACGAGGGCGACGAGGCCGCTCCGGCGGAGGAGCCGGCGCCGTCCTCGGCGTCGCCGGTGCGGCGGGGAGCGGTGCCGCTGGTGCCGGGAGCGAAGCCGGCCGACTCCAACCGGGACACGCACACGTCGATGAGGGTGCCGGCGCCTGATGAGCTGGCGGGGGGTGCGCGGGGGACGGCGCGGGTGCCGCGGGCCTCCGGGGCGCCGCGGCCGGGTTCGGCGCGGAACCGGGCGACCACGCGGCGGCGCCGGGTGGTGGTGAGTGTGGCGGCGGTGCTGCTGGTGGCCGCGGCCGGGGTCGGTAC
>JABFXD010000937.1 GCA_013361925.1 Streptomyces sp.
GTGAAGGTGAGGGTCAGGTCGGTGCCGCCGCCGCGCTGGGTGGCCTTCACCAGCCGGTGCGGGGTGTCCGAAGTGACGTACAGGACCGCCCGCTTGCCGTCCTCCACGCCCTTGAGCGGGATCACCTTCGTCCCGTCCACGGTCGTCTCGGTGCCCTTCTTCAGGGTCGACGCCTTGTCGTCGCCCGCGACCTCCTTCTGGAAGGAGGTCAGATCGCAGGTGTCGGCCATGCCCTTGAGCATGGCGTCCTTCGTGGAGCCGTGGATGTAGCGGTTCTTGAACAGCTCGGCCACCGCGTCGCCCTCGCCGCCGGGCACCTGTGCCTTCCAGAAGTCGGCGTCCGGCTTCATCCACACCTCGGCGCCCTGCTTGACGATGTCCACGCTGCCGCCGTGCGAGCCCATCGTCATGGAGCCCACGCAGTTGCCGTGCTGGTCGAGGGCGAGGTCCATCGAGGTGGGCCGGGTGGTGCTCGTCCGGGTGTCGGTACTGCGATCGGTCAGCTTGAGATGGACGGACTTCGCGTCGAGGAGGTGGTCCTTCGCCTGGTCGGCGAGTTGCCGCGCGGTCAGGTCGTCGCCGTCGTCGCCGTCCGCGGCGATGAGGACCGGCGAGAGGAGCAGAACCGCCGCCGCGCATATCAGCGCCTTGCCTGCCATGCGCCACCTCCGTGATCGGCGCCACACTGCGGAGCATCTCTCAGCGTACGATTTGCCCCATTTACCCGCATGTTCAGTGACGCGGGGCACTTTCGGGCACCGATTGCGCATGCAACGCGAGGGTGGGGGCAGGTGCTGACGGTCCCGGTGAGTGACACCTGTGTGACTCAGGGGAACCGAACTGGAACGGAAGGCGACAGCGAGCATGGCAAGGCAGCACGAACAACGGACGATCCATGTCGACGGAACATGGCGGGACGCGGTCTCCGGCGCCACCCGCGAGATCCTCGACCCCGCGGACGCCCGGCCCTTCGCCGTCGTCGCCGAGGGGGACGAGAAGGACACCGACCTCGCCGTGGCCGCCGCCCGGCAGGCCTTCGACCACGGCGACTGGCCGCGCACCCCGGTCGCCGAGCGCGCCGCCCTGCTCTACCGCGTCGCCGACCTCCTCATGCGCGACCGCGAACGGCTCGGCCTGCTGGAGAGCCGCGACGCGGGCAAGACCCTCGAAGAGGGCCGCGTCGACATCGACTGTGTCGCCGACGCCTTCCGCTACTTCGCCGGGCTCGTCGCCGCCGAGGCCTCCGGCCGGGTCGTCGACGCGGGCTCGCCCGACGTCCACAGTGTCGTCGTGCACGAACCGGTGGGGGTCTGCGCCCTCGTCACCCCGTGGAACTACCCGCTCCTCCAGGCCAGTTGGAAGATCGCCCCGGCGCTCGCCGCGGGGAACACCTTCGTCGTCAAGCCCAGCGAGATCACTCCGCTGACGACCGTCGCGCTGATCGAACTGCTGGCGGAGGCCGGTCTCCCGGCCGGGGTCGCCAACATCGTCACCGGGCCCGGCGCCTCGGTCGGCGCCCGGCTCGCCGAGCACCCCGACGTCGACCTCGTCTCCTTCACCGGCGGCCTGGTCAGCGGCACCAAGGTGGCCCAGGCCGCCGCGCCCTCGGTCAAGAAGGTCGCCCTGGAACTCGGCGGCAAGAACCCCAACGTCGTCTTCGCCGACGCCTGCGCCACCGAGGAGGGCTTCGACACCGCCGTCGACCAGGCCCTCAACGCGGCCTTCATCCACAGCGGCCAGGTCTGCTCGGCGGGCGCCCGCCTCATCGTCGAGGAGTCCGTCCGCGAACGCTTCGTCGCCGAACTCGCCGACCGGGCGGGCCGGATCAGGCTGGGCCGCGGCACCGACGACGGCGTCGAGTGCGGACCCCTCGTCTCCGAGCAGCAGCGGGCCAAGGTCGAGGCGTACGTCGCCTCGGCGCTCGCGGAGGGCGCGGTGCTGCGCACGGGCGGCAAGCGGCCCGAGAGCCTGGACGCCGGGTACTTCTATGAGCCGACCGTCCTCGACGCCTGCCACCGCGAGATGAAGGTCGTACGCGAGGAGGTCTTCGGCCCGGTCCTCACCGTCGAGACCTTCCGTACGGAGGACGAGGCGGTGTTCCTCGCCAACGACACCGAGTACGGCCTCGCCGGCGGCGTCTGGACCGCCGACGCGGGACGCGCCCGCCGGGTCGCCGGCCGGCTGCGCCACGGCACCGTCTGGATCAACGACTTCCACCCCTATCTCCCGCAGGCGGAGTGGGGCGGCTTCGGCAAGAGCGGCGTCGGCCGTGAGCTGGGCCCCGCCGGGCTGGCCGAGTACCGCGAGACCAAGCACATCTACCAGAACCTCGCGCCCAAGCCCGTCCGCTGGTTCGCCGGCTGAACGGCCCGAGCGCGTCGGCTGGTCCGCCGCTGAACGGCCCAAGCCCGTTCGCTGGTTCGCCTGCTGAACCCCGCCCTCCCCCCACCTCCCAGGAGCAACCCCCATGCACCACAAACACGAGTACGACTATGTCGTCATAGGCGGCGGCACGGCCGGTTCCGTCATCGCCTCCCGGCTCACCGAGAACCCGGACGTCACCGTCGCCGTCATCGAAGGCGGCCCCAGCGACGTCGACCGCGAGGACGTCCTCACCCTGCGCCGCTGGATGGGCCTCCTCGGCGGCGACCTCGACTACGACTACCCCACGGTCGAGCAGCCACGCGGCAACTCCCACATCCGGCACAGCCGCGCCCGCGTCCTCGGCGGCTGTTCCTCCCACAACACCCTCATCTCCTTCAAGCCGCTCCCGTCCGACTGGGACGAGTGGGAGGCGAACGGCGCCAAGGGGTGGGGCGCGGTACCGATGGAGGCGTACTACGCGCGGCTCCTCAACAACATCGTCCCGGTCGACGAGAAGGACCGGAACGCCATCGCCCGCGACTTCGTCGACGCAGCGCAGAAGGCGACGGGCGTCCCGCGCGTCGAGGGCTTCAACCGACGGCCCTTCGACGACGGCGTCGGCTTCTTCGACCTCGCCTACCACCCCGAGAACAACAAGCGGTCCTCGGCGTCCGTGGCGTATCTGCACCCGGTGATGGACGAACGCCCCAACCTGACGCTCCTGCTGGAGACCTGGGCCCACCGGCTGGACCTGGACGGCACGCGCGCCCGGGGCGTCCACGTCCGCGCCAAGGACGGCGAGGAGTTCGTCGTACACGCCCGCAACGAGGTGCTGCTGTGCGCGGGCGCCGTCGACTCGCCCCGGCTGCTCCTGCACTCGGGCATCGGCCCCGCGCGCGACCTGGAGGCCCTCGGCATCCCCGTCGTGCACGACCTGCCGGGCGTCGGTGAGAACCTGCTCGACCACCCCGAGTCGGTGATCGTCTGGGAGACGAACGGCCCCATCCCGGAGAACTCCGCGATGGACTCCGACGCGGGCCTGTTCGTCCGCCGCGACCCCGAACACGCGGGCCCCGACCTGATGTTCCACTTCTACCAGGTCCCCTTCACCGACAACCCGGAACGGCTCGGCTACGAACGCCCCTCCCACGGCGTCTCGATGACCCCCAACATCCCCAAGCCGAGGAGCCGCGGCCGCCTGTACCTGACCAGCGCGGACCCGTCGGTCAAACCGGCCCTGGACTTCCGCTACTTCACGGACGAGGACGACTACGACGGCCGCACCCTGGTCGACGGCATCCGCATCGCCCGCGAGATAGCGCGCACCGAACCGCTGGCGGGCTGGCTCAAGCGCGAGGTGTGCCCCGGCCCGTCCGTCACGAGCGACGACGACCTCAGCGAGTACGCCCGCAAGGTCGCCCACACCGTCTACCACCCGGCCGGCACCTGCCGCATGGGCGCACTGGACGACGAACTCGCCGTGGTGGACCCGGAGTTGCGCATCCGGGGCCTTGCGGGCATCCGGATCGCCGACGCCTCGGTCTTCCCGACGATGACGGCCGTGAACCCGATGATCGGGGTGCTCATGGTCGGTGAGAAAGCCGTGGACCTGATCGGAGGCGGTGCGTGATGAGCGAAACCCCTGTCTTCTCTGTGAGCGGTCTCTGGAAGGTCTTCGGCCCCAAGGCCGACAAGGTCCCCACCGACCCCGAACTCGCCGCCCTCGACCCCGCCGGCCTCCGCGCCCGCACCGGCTGCACCGCCGCCGTCCGGGACGTCTCCTTCGACGTCCGCAAGGGCGAGGTCTTCGTGGTGATGGGCCTGTCCGGGTCCGGCAAGTCCACGCTGGTGCGCTGTCTGACCCGGCTCATCGAGCCGACGGCGGGCACCCTCGCCATCGACGGCGAGGACGTCCGCGCCATGGACCGGTCCCGGCTGCGCGAACTGCGCCGCCACCGCGCCGCGATGGTCTTCCAGCACTTCGGCCTCCTGCCGCACCGCACGGTCCTCGACAACGTGGCCTACGGCCTGGAGATCCAGGGCATGGGGAAGGCGGAACGCAGGGCGCGGGCGGCGGAGGTCGTCGCCAAGGTGGGCCTGGAGGGCATGGAGCAGCGCAAGCCGAGTCAGCTGTCCGGCGGCCAGCGCCAACGCGTCGGTCTCGCCCGGGCGTTGGCCGTGGACCCCGAGGTCCTCCTCTTCGACGAGCCCTTCAGCGCGCTCGACCCGCTGATCCGCCGGGACATGCAGGAGGAGGTCGTCCGTCTGCACCGCGAGGAGGGCCGCACGATGGTCTTCATCACGCACGACCTGAGCGAGGCCCTCAAACTCGGCGACCGCATCGCCCTCATGCGCGACGGCAAGGTGGTCCAACTGGGCACCCCGGAGGAGATCGTGGGCTCCCCGGCCGACGACTACGTCCGCGAGTTCGTCCGCGACGTACCGAGGGAGCAGGTCCTGACGGTACGGACGGCGATGCGGGCGGTGTCGGACGGCGACGCGGGCAAGGGTCCCGCCGTCCCGCCGAGCGCCACGGTCTCGGAGGCGATCGAGGCGGTGGCCCGGGCGGGGGAGCCGGCTCGGGTGGTGGACCAGGGGCGGTGCGTCGGAATGGTGGACGCGGACGGGCTGCTCGGGGTGGTGGCCGGTACGGCCAAGGAGGCGGTCTGATGGCTGCGATCACCGTCTTCTCCCCGCGTACCGTGCCCGCTGTCCTCAGGCACCGTGCCGTCCACAAACTCGCGCTGCTCGCCCTGGCCGCCGCCGTCCTCGTCCCGCTGGCGACCGCCCGCTGGGCCGGCGGCGCATGGCCGGACGCCCTCACCGTCGACCTCTCCGACCCGCTCACCCGGGCCAGCACCTGGATCGTCGACAACCGCGACACCCACCCCCTGTTCCTCTACTTCTTCGGCCACATCAGCAACGCGGTCGTCCTCTCCGTACGCGCCGTCTACCTCGTGCTGCTGGCGGCCGGCTGGGCCGGCGTGACGGCCCTGAGCGCCCTGGTGGCCTGGCGGGTCGCGGGTCTGCGCCTCGCCCTCGGCACCGTGGCCGCGTTCCTCACCTGCGGTCTCCTCGGCATGTGGGTGCCGACGATGCAGACCCTCGCCCTGATGGTCGTGGCCGTCGCCGCGTCCGTCGCCGTAGGAGCCGTCCTGGGCCTCGCCGCCGGTCTGAACGACCGCCTCGACCGCGCCCTGCGCCCGGTCCTCGACACCATGCAGGTCCTCCCGGCGTACGCCTATCTCCTCCCCGTCGTCCTGGTCTTCGGCATGGGCGTCCCCGCCGCCGTCCTCGCCACCGTCGTCTACGCCGCCCCGCCCATGGCCCGCCTCACCGCGCTCGGCCTGCGCGGCGCCGACAAGGAGGTGCTGGAGGCGGTACGGTCCCTCGGCGCGACCGCCCGCCAGCGACTGCTGACCGCCCGGGTCCCGCTGGCCCGCAAGGAGCTCCTCCTCGGCCTCAACCAGACGATCATGATGGCCCTGTCGATGGCGGTCATCGCGTCGGTCATCGGCGCGGGCGGCCTCGGTGACCGCGTCTACCAGGCCCTCGCCTCCGTCGACGTCGGCGCGGCCCTCGCCGCCGGCATCCCGATCGTGCTGCTGGCCGTCGTACTGGACCGGGTGACCGGAGCGGCGGGCGGCGGCTCGACGTCCCCCTCGCAGACGCGCCGCCGGGGAGGGCCGTACGCCCTCGTCGCCGCCCTCGCGATCGCCGTCGCCGCACGTCTCATGGGCCGCCTCGACTGGCCCGACGCCTGGACCGTGCCGATCGCCGAGCCCGTCAACCGCACCGTCGACTGGATGACCGACCACCTCTACTCCGGCGTCCCCGTCGTCGGCGGCACCGCCGACTGGGCCGCCCACTTCACCACCTGGGTCCTCAACCCGCTCCGGGACGGACTGACCTGGCTCCCCTGGTGGTCGATGCTGCTCCTGGTCGCGACCCTCGCCTGGCTCATCGGCACCTGGCGCACCGCGCTCACCGCGGTCCTCGCCATGGCCGCGATCGGCGTCCTCGGCGTCTGGACACCGGCGCTCGACACCCTCTCCCAGGTCCTCGCGGCCGTCGCCGTCACCCTGGTCATCGGCTTCGCGACCGGTATCGCGGCGGCCCGCAGCGACCGCCTCGAACGGGCCCTGCGACCCGTCCTGGACGTCTTCCAGACCATGCCGCAGTTCGTCTATCTGATCCCGGTCGTCGCCCTGTTCGGCGTCGGCCGCGCCCCCGCCGTCGCCGCGGCCGTCGTCTACGCGCTGCCCGCCGTCGTCCGCATCACCACCCAGGGGCTGCGCCAGGTCGACCCGGCGGCGATGGAGTCGTCGAGCTCGCTCGGCGCGACGAGCTGGCAGCAGCTGCGCCAGGTCCAGCTCCCGCTCGCCCGCCCGGCCCTGCTGCTCGCCGTCAACCAGGGCGTGGTCCTGGTCCTCGCCGTCGTCATCATCGGCGGCCTGGTCGGCGGTGGCGCCCTCGGCTACGACGTCGTCTTCGGCCTCGCCCAGGGCGACCTCGCGACCGGTCTGGTGGCCGGCGCCGCGATCGTCTGCCTCGGCCTGATGCTCGACCGGGTGACCCAGCCGACGGACCGCCGAACGAAGAAGGGAGCGTGACATGCGCATCCGTACCCGTGTGTGTGCGACCTCCGCGGTCGCCTCGCTGCTGCTGCTCACCGGCTGCGGCGCCGCCGACATGACCCAGCAGTCCTCGCCCTTCGCCCATGCCCAGGGCGCGAAGACGGTGACCCTCTCCGTCCAGTCCTGGGTCGGCGCCCAGGCCAACGTGGCCGTCGCCCAGTACCTCCTGGAGCACGAGCTCGGCTACCGCGTCGACACCGTCCAGGTCGACGAGGTCCCCGCCTGGGACGCGCTCAGCCAGGGCCGGGTCGACGCGATCCTGGAGGACTGGGGCCACCCCGAGCAGGAACAGCGCTACGTCGACGACAAGAAGACCATCACGCGCGGCGGCGAACTCGGTGTGACCGGCCACATCGGCTGGTACGTCCCCACGTACTTCGCCAAGCAGCACCCCGACGTCACCAGCTGGAAGAACCTCGACAAGTACGCCGACCTCATGCGCACCGCCGAGAGCGGCGGCAAGGGCCAGCTGATGGACGGCTCACCGTCGTACGTCACCAACGACAAGGCGCTGGTGAGCAACCTCGACCTGGACTACCAGGTCGTCTTCGCCGGCTCCGAGGCCGCGCAGATCACCCAGATCAAGCAGTTCGCCAAGGAGAAGAAGCCCTTCCTCACCTACTGGTACGCGCCGCAGTGGCTCTTCGAGAAGGTCCCCATGACCGAGGTGAAGCTCCCCGCCTACAAGGAGGGCTGCGACGCCGACCCCGCGAAGGTCGCCTGCGCCTATCCGCACACCCCGCTGGAGAAGTACCTCAACTCCGACTTCGCCCGCTCGGGCGGCTCGGCGGCGGCCTTCCTGAAGAAGTTCAAGTGGACGACCGAGGACCAGAACGAGGTCTCCCTGATGATCGCCGACCAGAAACTGACGCCGGAGGAGGCGGCGCGGAAGTGGGTGGAGGGCCATGAGTCCACATGGCGGGCGTGGCTCTCCTGAACGTCCCTGTTGGTGATCTGTTGTCTTGTTGGAGATCTGTTAGGCCGGTCAAGCGACGGTTATCTCCGTGTGTTCCCTTTGGGGAGATCCGTCGAGAGGGTGTCGGGAATCGGTGCCATCCGGGCGAAACCGATTTCGTCGGTCCCCGCATCCTCTGGTGAGCTGAGGCGCATGAAGAAGATCACCTCTCTCTCCCTGGCCGCCCTCACCACGTTCTCGCTTCTCGGGCTGGCCGCCCCGTCCGCGGACGCCGCCACCACCTGGTACTGCAGCGGCAAGCTGACCAAGCGGTGCATCACCAAGTCGGGGACCAAGGTCAAGGTCAAGTTCTCCAACACCACGTCCCGGTCCGCCACCGGCAAGTTCGGCGTGACCTGCTTCGGCCCCGACGGCCAGAGCCCGAAGGTGTTCAAGGACGGCAGGATCGACGGCTACGACACCTACACCTCGGCGTGGTACCAGTGCCCCAAGGGCACCCGCACCGGAGCCTCCGGCTGGCAGATGAGCAACGGCAAGGTCTACCGCACGCCGGAGGTCCGCTTCTGATACCGCCGAGACGGCGTGCCGTCAGCGCATCTCCTCCATCAGGTCGTGGAGGATCGCGCCCGCCCGCCGCTGAAGGCCCGGCCCGAACGTGATGCGGGTGGCCCCGAGTTCGCCCAGCTCGGCGGGCGAGGGGCCCGCCCCGACCTTCGCGAACACGTTCACCGGCCCGTGTATCCCGGACCGCAGCAGAGGCAGTACGTCCGCCGGGGCGCCGATCGGATACACGCAGTCGGCGCCCGCGGCGGTGTACAACGCGGCCCGCTCGATGGCCTGTTCGGGATCGTCGACCCCGCGCAGGAAGGTGTCGATGCGCGCGTTGACGAAGAGCTCGTCCCCGGCCGCGTACCGCACCTCGGCGAGCCATTCGGCGTGCTGGTGCGGGTCCTTGAGGACACCCCCGTTGGAGTCCTCAAGGTTGCAGCCCACGGCACCCGCCTCCAGCAGCCGCTCCACCAGCTCCTTGGGAGCCAGCCCGTACCCGTCCTCGACGTCCGCGGACACGGGCACGTCCACGGACCGGGTGATCCTCGCCACCGCCGCGAACATCTCGTCGGCCGGCGTCTCCCCGTCCTCGTAGCCCAACGAGGCGGCGACCCCCGCGCTGGGCGTCGCGAGCGCCGGGTAACCGGCCCCGACGAACACCCGGGCGCTGGCCGCGTCCCAGGGCCCCGGCAGGACGAGCGGGTCGTCGACGGCCCGGCGCCGATGGAGCCGCTGGAAGATCTCGACCTTGCTCACCTCGGGTGACCCTCCGACGCTCATGCTGTGTAACCCCCCGGCGGGATACGGCGGCTCACCATCACCCGGTTCCAGTTGTTGATGGCGACGATCAGACCGACCAGATGGGCGAGCCGCGGCTCGTCGAAGTGCTTGGCCGCCGTCGCGTACACCTCGTCCGGCACGAAACCTCCCCCAGAGCCGAAAGCCTGGGAGGTGCCCCCAGTGAGGATCGTCACCGCCTCCGTCAGCGCCAGCGCGGCCCGCTCCCGCTCGTCGAAGACCCCCTCGGCCTCCTCCCAGGCGGCCAGCAGATCCAACTGCTTCTCCGGCACCCCGTGTTGACGCGCGATCGTCAGATGCATGTCGAGACAGAACGCGCAGTGGTTGAGCTGCGAGGCCCGGATCACGACGAGCTCCGCCAGCGCGGGATCCCCGAGCCCTCTCTTCGCCGCGGCGCTCAGCGTGGACATGGCCTGTGCGACCGACTTGTCCAACAGCCGCGTACGCGCCGTCACTTGTGCCCCGGCTGGTAGTGCCCGGGAACCAGTCGGCAGGTCACTCCGAACCGGTTCCACGCGTTGATCACCGTGATCGCGGCGATCAGCTGCGCCAGCTCGGCCTCCTCGAAGTGCGCCGCCGCCCGCTCGTACACCGCGTCCGGCACGAACCCGTCGGTGAGCACGGTCACCGCCTCCGTCAGCGCCAGCGCCGCCAGCTCCCGCTCCGTGTAGAAGTGCTCCGACTCCTCCCACGCGCTCAGCTGCACGATCCGCTCGACGCTCTCGCCGGCCGCGAGGGCGTCCTTGCTGTGCATGTCGACGCAGAGCGCGCAGCGGTTGATCTGCGAGGCGCGGACCTTCACCAGCTCCAGCAGCTTCGGGTCGAGGCCCTTCCGGGCGGCGGCGTCGAGCCGGACCATCGCCTTGAAGACCTCGGGAGCCTGCTCGGCCCAGGCCAGCCGCGGGGTGTGCGCGGGGGCGTAGCCCACGGTGCCGGTTCCGTGATCGGTGGGGATCCTGTCGTCGGTGTGCGTCGTCATGTCCTCGACCCTAGATTCGAGGCAGCCCACCGGTATGGTCCATTCCCATGGCGAAATCATGGGCCACTTTGGGCGTCGACCTCCACCTGGAACCGGCCGGCCCACATCTGCGCCGGGGCCTGACCGACGCCCTGCGCGAGGCGGTCCGCACCGGCCGCCTGGCCCCGGGCACCCGGCTGCCCTCGTCCCGCACCCTCGCCGCCGACCTCGGCATCGCCCGCAACACGGTCGCCGACGCCTACGCCGACCTGGTCGCCGAGGGCTGGCTCACCGCCCGGCAGGGCTCGGGCACGAGGGTGGCGGAACGCACGGTGGCCGCCCCCTCCGCCGCCCCGGGCGGCCCCGGCCCCCGGGCACCGCGCCACCCCGCCCACGACTTCCGCCCCGGCGCCCCCGACCTCGCCGCCTTCCCGCGCACCGAGTGGCTCAAGGCGGCCCGCCGCGCCCTCCTCGCGGCCCCGAACCACGCCCTCGGCTACGGCGACCCGCGCGGCCGCATCGAACTGCGCACCGCCCTGGCCGACTACCTCGCCCGCGCCCGCGGCGTCCGCACCGACCCCGACCGCGTCCTGGTGTGCTCGGGCATCGCCCACGGCCTGCGCCTGCTGGGCACGGTCCTGCGGGCCCGCGGAGTCCGTACGGTCGCTGTCGAGTCGTACGGCCTCGACGCGCACTGGAACCAGCTGGTCGGAGCCGGCCTGCGCACCCCGCCGATCCCCTTCGACGACCGCGGCACGAACCCGGCCGATCTCGGCGACGCGGGTGCTCTGCTGCTCACCCCCGCCCACCAGTTCCCGATGGGCGTCCCCCTCCACCGGGCCCGCCGCACCGGGGTGGTCGAGTGGGCCCGCCGCACCGGCGGCCTGATCCTGGAGGACGACTACGACGGGGAGTTCCGCTACGACCGCCAGCCCGTCGGCGCCCTCCAGGGCCTGGACCCCGACCGTGTCGTCTATCTCGGCACGGCCAGCAAGTCCCTCGCCCCCGGCCTCCGCCTCGCCTGGATGGTCCTGCCCCCGTCCCTGGCGGCGGAGACGGCGGCGGCCAAGGGCAAGGTGGACACCTCCAGCGCCCTCGACCAGCTGACCCTGGCCGAATTCATCACCTCCGGCGCCTACGACCGCCATGTCCGCGCCTCCCGCCTGCGCTACCGCCGCCGCCGCGACGCCCTGCTCACCGCCCTCGCCGCCCAGGCCCCCGACGTCCACATCACCGGCATCGCCGCCGGCCTCCACGCCGTCCTGCGCCTCCCGCCCGGCACCGAACACTCCGTCGTCCAGTCCGCCTCCTGGCAGGGCGTCGCCCTCCACGGCCTCTCCTACTTCCGCCACCCCGAAGCAGCCCCGGACGGTTTGGACGCCCTGGTCGTCGGCTACGGCACCCCACCGGACAGCGGGTGGACGGGGGCCCTGGAGGCCCTGTGCAGGGCGATGCCGTAGGGGATGCCCGCGGGTCGAGGACGCGGCGCCGGAGGAGCCGCGCCCGGGGCGGTCACCCGGAGGCTCCCGCACTCCTCGCCCGGTCCGCACCCTCCCCGGCCCCACCCCCGGAGGCAGGCGCCTCACCGAAGCGCGCCAGGCCCAGCGCCCCCGCGACCGCCACCGCGAACCCCAGCACCGCCAGCCACCCCAGCCCCTCCCGCGTACGGTCCCCGAGCCACACCACCCCCACCAGCGCCGGCCCCACCGTCTCGCCGATCACCATCGCCGCGGTCGCCGTCGTCACCGACCCCCGTTGCAGTGCCGAGGTCAGACACAGGAACGCGGCACCCCCGCCGAGGAGCAGCGCATACGTCGCCGGATGTGTGAGCAGCGAGGACGGGGCGAGGGAGTCGATCAACCGCACCGCCACCTCGACCACCCCGAACCCGACCCCCGCCCCGAGCCCGAGCACCAACGCCCGCCAGCGCCCCGCCAACCGCCCCCCGGCGAGCCCGAGCAGCAGCACCCCCACGGCCACCCCGAGCATCACCCACTTCAGCGCCGGCGGCCCGTCCAGATCCCCCTCGGTCCCGGACGCGACCCCCAACATCGCGAGCCCGGCACACACCACCCCCACCGCCCCCCACTCCGCCCCGCTCAACCGCACCCGCAGCAACCGCGCCGCGACCACCGCCGTCACCGCGAGACTCGACGCCAACGCCGCCCCGACCGCGTAGATCGGAATCGACCGCAACGCCACGATCTGCAGCACGAACCCGAGCCCGTCCAGCCCGAGCCCGGCCAGGTACCGCCACTGCCGTACCGCCCGCAGCAGCAGCGCCGCCTCCCCGCCGGAACCGTCGGGCGTGCCCGCCGCCCGCGCGGCGACCGCCTGCAACACCGTCGCCGTACCGAAACAGACCGCCGCACCCAGCGCGCACACCATCCCAAAGAGCACAAAGCGACTGTAGGGGAGGCGTGAAGACGGACGGGGTGCCCGCGCGAGCACTCTCACCGATCTCTAGGCTGACCGCCGGACAACAGCTTCGAGGCATCACGGGGAGACGGGGAACATGGCGGAAACTCGGCGACGGCTGCGCTCCAGCACCGTCGTGCTCGGCGGCATGGGAGTCGTCGCGGCGGCACTGACCTCCTGCGGCTCGGACCCCGACCGCCGCTGCGTCGACCGCGACAGCTACACCTACGAGGGCTACAAGGTCGTCGCCGACAAGAACTGCAACTCCGGCAGCTCCGGCTCCTCGTCCTCCTCCGGCAAGGGCGGCAAGAAGAAGACCGGCACCGGCAAGAGCGCCGACGCCGCCTGGTACTACGACGCCGACGTCAGCAACGGCCGCGCCGACTACGGCACCTTCAGCAAGAGCGAGGCCGTGGACCGCGGCGGCTTCGGCTGCTCCGGCGGCAGCGGCGGCGGCTGAGCACGGACCCGCCCCGGAGAGACGCCATGGAACGCCGCACCATCGAACCCCGCCCCGGCTGGCAGCAGACCGTCGAGGAACAGGGCCTGATCTACCCGCTCACCCGCTACCCCGACGACTCCCTGCGCCCCTACTGGGACGAGAGCGCCTACTACGCCTTCTCCCTTGAGGAGGTCGAGGCCCTGGAGGACGTCGTCGAGGAACTCCACCGCATGTGTCTGGCGGCGGCGGACCACATCGTCGCCGCGGGCCGCTTCGCCGACCTCGGCATCACCGACCCGCGCGTCGCGGACGCGGTCGCCGAGGCCTGGCGCCGCCGCGCCGAACTCCCCTCCCTCTACGGCCGGTTCGACCTCCGCTACGACGGCACCGGCCCGGCCAAGCTGCTGGAGTACAACGCCGACACCCCCACCTCCCTCGTCGAGGCCGCCTCCCCGCAGTGGTTCTGGATGGAGGAGCGCTTCCCCGGCGCCGACCAGTGGAACTCCCTCCACGAACGCCTCGTCGCCGCCTGGAAGAAGCAGGCCGCGCTGCTCCCGCCGGGCAGCCCCCTCTACTTCGCGTACTCCTCCGCCGACGAACTCGGCGAGGACCTCATGACCGTCGCCTACCTCCAGGAGACCGCCGACCAGGCCGGCCTCGACACGGCCTGGATCTCCGTGGAGGAGATCGGCTGGGACCGGCTCTCCGGCCGCTTCGTCGACCAGCGACTCCGCTTCATCCGCAGCTGCTTCAAGCTCTACCCGTGGGAGTGGCTGACCACCGACCGCTTCGCCGACCACGTCCTCGCCACCCTCGACAACGGCGGCGGCACCGGCACCACCCTGTGGATCGAACCCGCCTGGAAGATGCTCCTCAGCAACAAGGCACTTCTGGCCATTCTCTGGGAGCTCTACCCCGGCCACCCGAATCTCCTCCCCGCTTACCTCGACGGACCCAGGGAGCTGGCCACGACGGCGGGCTACGTCGCCAAACCACTGCTCGGCCGCGAGGGCGCCGGCGTCACCGTCCACGCACCGGACACCACCGGTGACCTCCCTGTCCTGCGCGAAGAGCCCTGCTGCTACCAAGAGTTGGCGCCCCTGCCCGATTTCGATGGCAATCGTGTCGTCCTGGGCGCCTGGGTCGTCGAGGACGAGTCGGCGGGCCTAGGCATCCGTGAGTCGGCCGGACTGGTGACCGACGAATACGCGCGCTTTCTGCCCCATGTGATCCTCTGACGCGACAGAATGATCGGCCCACAACCAACGAAGAGGGGCGATCGGTGGGCGACACGGCCACGATGGAGAGCGGATACGTCTTCGACCCGTCCTGGGAGCGGGAGCACGGGCGGTTACTGGCCCTGGAGGAGATCTACGACGACCAGAGCCGCCACCGCCTGACCGAGCTGGGAGTCGCCGAGGGCTGGCACTGCCTGGAGGTGGGCTGCGGCGCCGCCAGCATCGCGCGCTGGCTGGCCAAGCAGGTCGGCGCCGCCGGACGTGTGCTCGCCACCGACCTGGACACCCGCTTCGCCCACGACCGCGGTCTGTCCAACCTGGAGATCCGCACCCACGACCTCCTCACGGACGACCTCCCCGCCGGCGCCTTCGACCTCGTCCACGCACGGGCCGTGGTGGAGCACCTGCCCGACCGCGACGAGGCACTGCGCCGCCTGGCCGCGGCGACCCGCCCCGGCGGCTGGGTGGTCGTCGAGGACTTCGACATCGACGGCCCGATGTACCCGGCCGCTGCCCGCTACTACCCGCCCGAGCACCTGGAGCTGGCCGAACGCCTCGGCCGCGCACTCCGCGCCGCCTTCGGTGCCGCCGGCGTCGACCCCGGAACGGGCCGCCGACTGCCCCAGGCCCTGACGGACGCCGGACTGACCGAGATCGGCGCACAGGTCCACGCCCCGGTCCTCACCGGCGGAGCCGCCGCCTTCTTCCCCCTCACCCTGCGCTCGCTGCGCCCCCGG
>JABFXD010000626.1 GCA_013361925.1 Streptomyces sp.
GCCATCGAGGCCGCCGCGACGAATCCGGTGGAGATGCCCTGGGCGAGCACCTCGTGCCCCCAAGGCGCCGGCAACTGATGGGTCTTGGCGAACTCGGCCTTCTGTTCCGCCGTGCCGTCGGCCATGAACTGCGGCAGTTGCTTCTCCGCCTCGTCCTTGCTGGCCGAGCCGAACACGGTGGTCAGGATGGACAGGCCGAGCGACCCGCCCACCTGCTGCGTGGCGTTGAGGAGTCCGGATGCCGCGCCCGCCTCGTGCGGGGCGACGCCGGAGACCGCGGTGATCGTCAGTGTCACGAAGTTCAGGCCCATGCCGAAGCCGAAGACCAACATCGGGCCGAGGATGCCGCCGACGTACGAACTGTCGGAGCTGAGCAGGGTCTGCCAGAACAGACCGAGCACGGCGAGAGCCGAGCCCGCGAGCATGAAGGGCTTGGGGCCGAGCACCGGCAGGAACCGCTGGGACAGCCCCGCCCCGAGGGCGATCACCACCGTCACGGGCAGGAAGGCAAGGCCTGCCTCGATCGGGGTGTAGTCCAGCACGTTCTGTACGAACAGCACGATGTAGAAGAACATGCCGAACATCGCGGCGGCCAGACTCAGCATGATCACGTACGTGCCGGAGCGGTTGCGGTCGGCGAACATCCTCAGCGGGGTGATCGGCTCCTTCGCGCGGCTCTCGATGAACGCGAAGGACAGCAGCAGGACGACCGCGGCGGCGAAGGACCCGATCGTCAGACTGTCCCGCCAGCCCTCGTCCGCCGCGCGGATGAAGCCGTAGACGAGGGAGGCCATGCCCGCCGTCGAGGTCAGCGCTCCCGCTATGTCGAAGCGGCCGGTGTGCCGTTCGGACTCGCTGATGTACAGCGGAGTGAGGACGGCGATCAGGACACCGATCGGCACGTTGACGAAGAGCACCCACCGCCAGTCCAGCCATTCGGTGAGCATGCCTCCCGCGAGCAGGCCGATGGCGCCGCCGCCCGCCGAGACCGCGGCGAAGACTCCGAAGGCCCGGTTCCGCTCCGGCCCTTCGGGGAAGGTGGTGGTGATGAGGGCCAGCGAGGTGGGCGACGCGATCGCGCCTCCCACGCCCTGCAGGACGCGCGCCGCGAGCAACTGCCAGGGTTCCTGGGCGAGTCCGCCGAGCAGCGAGGCGAGGGTGAACAGCAGGATGCCGGCGGTGAACACCCGTCGCCGACCGAGGATGTCGCCTGCGCGGCCGCCCAGGAGCAGCAGTCCGCCGAAGGTGAGCGTGTAGCTGCTGACGACCCAGGTGAGGTCGGTGGTGCTGAACTTCAGAGCGTCTTGAATGTGCGGGAGCGCGATGTTCACAATCGTCGCGTCGAGTACCACCATGAGTTGGCAGGCCGCGATGACGGTGAGCGCGAGGCCGGGACGTCCCTCCCGGCGGGCCGCACCTGGCTTCTGATCCTTGATCAACTGAGAGGTTGTCACTATGGGTCCCCCACAAGTGCGTTAGTGAACGCTCGCGTTCACTGTCGCGTCCACGGTAGTGAGTCCTCCATAGTGAACGCAAGCGTTCACTTAGATTGTGGTCGTGTGGTGTGTTCCCCCGATGTCGCCGCGCGCCTTCCCGCTCTCCCCGAACCCCTCGCTCCCCCTGCTCGCTGGAGAAACTCAGATGGTTACCTCGCGCTGGACGGCCGCCCCCGCTCAGGCGTCCTCCCTCCGTCGGCGCGGCGCCGTGCTCGAACGCGCGATCCTCGACGCCGCACTGGACCAGCTCAGTACCGTCGGCTGGAAGGGCCTCACGATGGAGGGCGTCGCCGCGGGCGCGCAGACCGGCAAGGCCGCGGTGTACCGGCGGTGGCCCTCCAAGGAGGATCTCGTCGCGGACGCGCTCAAGGCGGGACTGCCCCTGATCGACGAGGCGCCCGACCTGGGCGGGCTGCGCGAGGACCTTCTCGCACTCTGCCGACAGGCGCGCGACGCGATGTACTCACGCCCCGGCTTCGCCCTTCGCGCGGTGATTCACGAATGCGATGACGCGCAGGTGGAGCGCTTTCATGGAGTGATCTTCGGAGGGGTTGTCGAGCCGACGCTCAGACTCCTCGGCGAGGTCGTCACCCGTGGAATCGAGCGAGGGGAGGTCCGTGAGGACGCCGCGAACAGCTATGTCTTCGACGCCATGCCGGCCATGATGATGTATCGCTCCAAGATAAGCGGAAGCGAATGGAGCGATCAGGAGCTGCAGGAGATGATCGACCAGTTCATGGTCCCCCTGCTGCGGCCGAGCGGCGACTGAGGGGAGCTTCGCCGCGGCCGTGACGCCACTCGGGAAGCCGGGGTGTCGCCGGGTGATCCAGGCGGCGTAGGCTAAGGGCGCCATGCCGTACGAACCACCCACACACACCGTCGAGCGCTCCCTCCGCGCCACGACCGGAGCGAAGGTCATTGCCGGTGTCGACGAGGTGGGGCGCGGTGCGTGGGCCGGCCCCGTCACCGTCTGCGCGGCGGTCACCGGACTGCGCCGACCCCCCGAAGGCCTCACCGACTCCAAGCTGCTCACCGTCAAACGGCGCGCCGTGCTGGACGAGGAACTCCGGAAGTGGGTGACGTCGTACGCCCTGGGGCACGCCTCCCCGGAGGAGATCGACGAACTGGGCATGACCGCCGCCCTGCGACTGGCGGCGGTCCGCGCCCTGGAGGCCTTGCCGGTGCGTCCCGAGGCGGTGATCCTCGACGGCAAGCACGACTATCTCGGCGTGCCGTGGAGGGTCCGTACGGTGATCAAGGGCGACCAGTCGTGCGTGGCGGTCGCGGCTGCCTCGGTGATCGCCAAGGTCCACCGCGACAAAATGATGGCCGAACTGGGCATCGACCATGCAGACTTCGGTTTCGCGGCCAATGCCGGGTATCCGTCACCCGTGCACAAGGCCGCGCTGGAGGAGCGGGGACCCACCCCGCACCACCGGCTGTCGTGGGCGTATCTTGATGCGCTGCCCCAGTGGCGGCACCTCAAGAAGGTCCGCAGCTGGGCGGACGGACGCGTTCCGGAGATCGAGGGCCAGCTCGGCTTCGATTTCTGACCGTTCCGCTCGCACTTATGTGCCACCCGCCGACGCGAGCCGCACCAATGTTTGATAAAAGTCAGCTCATGCCTCTCCTTCCCGAGGAGCCTCAGATTCACGAGAGTGCCCAGGGTCCCCGCGCCACTTCGGCCGCTGGCCGCACCGCGCCGACCCCCCGTCCCGTACCCGGCCCCAGGCCCGCGGCGCACCCGCGTCCCGGCCGCCCCGGCCCCCTGCGTCCCACGCCTCCGGTGCAGCGCGCACCGCACGACGTGGCCGCCAAGCCCGGACCTTCGGGCCCGGTGCCCAGCGCCGCTGCCCCGGCTCCGGCGTCCCCGCAGCTCCAGCTGATCCCGGCCTCCGCCGACGGCGCGCTCGACGCCGCCGAGGAAGCCGTGGACCTGCTTCTGGAGTCGGGCCGTGCCCCTGGCGACGTGCTGGTGGTCACCACCGGCGAGCAGCACCCGTGGGCCACCCACGAGCTGTCCTTCGGCGAAGCCTCCTACTGGGCTCAGCACGACGCGGGTGACGACGTCTTCTACGTGCACGCCGACGCCGCGGGCCGAGCCGCCACGCGCCCGGTCGTCGTGGTCGCCGTCAACGGCGGTTCCGACGCCGTCGCCGCCACCGTTCTGCCCCTGGCGCACAGCCGGGCCGGCGCCCTGCTGATCGTCTGCGGCGACCCGCAGCAGATCAACGCGGTGCTGGGCGCGGGCGTCTGAGCCCGTTCCGGTACGTCC
>JABFXD010000967.1 GCA_013361925.1 Streptomyces sp.
CTCGTCCGGCACCTACCTCAAGGACCACTGCGACGTCGTCCTCGACTCGAAGATCGCCATCGGCGACGCGGAACTCACCCTCGACACGGTCCCGGCCCCCTTCGCCCCCGCGTCGACCGTGGTGACGTCCGCCCTGATGCAGGCCATGGTGGCCACGGCGGCGACGTCCCTGGCCGAGCGGGGCGTGGAACCACCGATGCTGAGGTCGGGCAACGTGGACGGCGGGCTGGAGTGGAACGACCGCGTGTTCGAGGAGTACGGGGACAGGATCTTCTACCGGCGCTGACCATTCACCTGCCGTCACCTGCCGACGCTGCGGGCAGTCGTGCCGCAGGGCGGCACGGGTGGGCGCAGCGGCACCCCGCCAGCGCGGGCGAGCGAAACCCACCCCCGCCCAGCCCCCACCCAGGCGCACCCCGCAACCGACGCTCAGCTCACCCCCGTAGCACCCCCGCCAGATCCAGCGCCGCAGCGATCCGCAGCGCCACATCCTCCGCGTACGCCGCGTCGGACCGCTCGAACGGACTCCGCCCAGCCCCCCGCAGAAACGTCACAGCCCCCAACGTCCGCCCCCGACTCCGCAGCACCGCACACAGCGCGTGCACCGCGTCCCCCGGCCACTGCCGAGCCACCGCCCACTCCCGCGCCCGCTCCACCGGCACCGAGCCCACACTCGCCCGCACCGACCCGACCCGCTCCACGCACTGCAACGCCGGATGCCCCTCCGCGTACCGCACCGGCAACCCCGCCTGCCCGGTCAGCAGGCTCGGCCCCGGCGCCCCGGAGGGAGTCGCGGCGACCCGGACCAGCCGTACCGGCACATCCGAGTCCCCGTCGGCCAGTGACCCGGTCCCCGCCACCCGGTCGATCAGCGCGTGGTCGGCGAAACCGGCGAGCGCGAAGTCCAGATGGATCGTCGCCGCCTCCGCCGGATCCTCGCACTCGGCGGCCGCGCGGGCCGCGCGATGCAGCTGGTTGCCGCGGAAGCGCAGCAGGGACGCCTCCTGCTCGGCCAGCTTGGCCGCGGTGACGTCGTTGAACAGCCAGCCCACGCCCAACGGCACGGGCTCCTCCGCGAGCGGCGAGGCCAGCCGCACGAAGCCGCACCGCCAGCAGCGCCGCTGCTCGCCCTCCGGCGTCCGCACGCTCACCCAGATCTCCGCCGGAGCGGGCGGCGCGCCCTCCGCCAGCACATGCGTGAGCGCGCTCTCCAGCTCCTCCACGCCCTGCGCGAGCAGCTCGCCCAGGGGCCGCCCCAACACCGACGTACGGCCGATGCCCAGCGCCCGCGCAGCGTGCGCGTTCACCACCGCGGGCCGCAGATCCGCGTCCACGAGCACGACACCCCAGCTCGCGTCCTCGAACAGCGCCTCGCTCAGCGCGATCGACCGCTCCAGGTCGATCTGCGCATGCACCTCGCTGAACGCGCAGTACACCCCCGCGGGCTTGCCGTCCGGACCGCGCACGGCGGCCGACTGCGTCCGTACGAGGACCCGCCCGCCGTCCTTGGTCAGCAGCGCGAACTCGTGCACCTGCCGCCCAGGAGCCTCCATGGCGGACATCAGCCGCCCCTCGACCTCCTCGGCGTCGGCCTCCCGCACGGCCCACCCGGCGAACCCCTGCCGCCCGACGGCCTCGGCCGCCGTCCAGCCCAGAATCCGCTCGGCCTCACGGTTCCAGTGCGTGACGACGCCGTCCGCGTCGAAGGCGCACAGCGCCGCGTCCATGCCGTCGAGCAGGGCGGCCAGCAGATCCGAGCCGTCCCGCTCGGGCTGGTCCGGCTCGTCGGGCCGCTCGGGCTCGTCCGGCCCCAGCTCGTCGGTGGTCCCACTACGCCTGGAAGCACTCACCTGGACCCCCTGCAGGCTGCGTCCGTCCGTACGGCACGTCGGTTCGCTCACTTGCAATCATCTAACTGGAACGTGACGCAGCACACACCGAGTTCCCACAAGTTGGGGGAATCGTTGTACGCCGCTCCTGTCTCTGCTGGTACTGCTGCCGGCGCCTGTGCGGCACCCGGGACCACCTAGGGCAGCCGGAGATCGACCCACAGGTCGCTCTCGCCGTCGAGCACATACCGCTCGACCTCGACGAACCCCTGTTTCCCGGCGAAGCGCAGACCGTCCTCGTTGACGGCCAGCACACATGTCTCGATCGTCCTCGCGCCCAGTACGCGCGCGTGGGCGAGCCCGTTCTCGTAGATCACCGTCCCGTACCCGCGCCGCCGGTACGCGGGCAGCACGCGCGCGATGACGGTCGCCACCGCGTCCTCGCCCTCCGGCGGGCGCACGGTGGAACAGCCGACGAGGACGTCACCGAGGTACGCGTTCTCCAACCGGTAGCGCGTACTCCGCTCCCGCACCGCGTCCAGGCCGAGCGGGTCGGCCGGGATGATCACGTTGTGGACGTACCGCCACTGTTCGAGCATGGCGTCACCGACCGCACGCTCCACCCGGACTATCGGAAGATCAGACACGCTCTCCACTTCCCCGCCGCGCGTACACCTCAATCTCGATCTTCATACGAGGATCCGCGAGCCCGCACATCATCATCGTCGCCGCCGGCCGCACCTCCCCGAACACCCGCCGCAGCACCGGCCAGCACGGCTCGAAGTCCGCACGGTCGGGCAGCAGATACCGCACCCGCACCACGTCCGGGAAACCGCTCCCGGCCTCCTCCAGAGCCGCCCCGATGTTCCGCAGACACTGCTCGGCCTGCTCGACGACGTCGTCCGAGATGGTCATGGTCGCGTAGTCGAATCCGGTCGTCCCCGAGACATGCACCCAGTCACCGTCGACCACGGCACGGGCGTACCCGATCTGCTCCTCGAACACCGAACCACTGAGCACCGCACGCCGCTTCGTCTCTCGCTCCGTCTCTCGCTTCGTCATGCGTGGAACGGTAGGTGAGCAGGGGTTATACGTCGAATACGAAGTGCTGGATGAAGTGATATCCATGGAGATATGGAGCAGCGACCGGAACTCTCCCTCCCCCCACTCCACGCCTTCGTCGTCCTGGCCGAGGAACTGCACTTCGGGCGGGCCGCCGCACGGCTCGGCATCGCCCAGCCGCCCCTCAGCCAGCAGATCCGACGCCTGGAGGACAAGATCGGCGCCCCCTCGTACGCCCGCCCGGCCCCGTCGCCCTCACCCCGGCCGGCCACGCACTCCTCCCCGCCGCCCGGCAGGCCCTCGCCGCCCTCACCGACGGCCTCGCGGCGGCCCGCGCGGCGGCAGCCGGCCGGACCGGCACCCTGCGCCTCGGCTTCGCCGCGTCGCTCGCCCTGACGCTGCTGCCGGAGCTACTGCGCACGTACGTGGACCGCTATCCCCAAGTACGCCTGGACATCCGCGAGATGACCACCGCACCCCAGCTCACCGCCCTGCGCGAGGGAGACCTGGACGTCGGCCTCCTGCGCGAACCCCCCTCCGACGACCCCGACTTGTCCTTCCGTACGGTCCTGACGGAACCCTTCGTGGCGGTACTGCCCCGCGCCCACCCCCTGGCGGCCCACCGCACGGTCACCCCCGACCAGTTGGCCGAGCACCCCTTCATCCTGCTGCCGCGCGAGGCGGGACCCGGTCTCCACGACCGCATCACCGACCTCTGCGCCCCGCGCGTCACCCAGCACGCCACCGAGTGGCAGACCGTCTGCGCCCTCGTCGAGACCGGCCTCGGCGTCTCGCTCGCACCGGCGAGCATCCGCCGTATCCGGCTCAAGGGCGTCGCCTTCCGGCCCCTCACCGGCACGGACGCGCGGACCACGGTCGC
>JABFXD010000015.1 GCA_013361925.1 Streptomyces sp.
ACATTCCGTTTGGGTTTTCGGACCGTCAACCGGAAGACTGCACCCGTGACGTCCCGTATCCCGCGCGACTCCAGGCTTCGACTCGTCCGCACGCGACCCCTGGCCGCCGCCCCCCGAGCGATGAACCAGCGGCGCTCGCGCCGCCCCGCACCCCGCCCCCCGGAGGGCACCCCGGCACAGGCCGAGTTGGCCAGAATGGCTCGCTCCGGCCTCGCCGGCGCGGCCCGCGTCGCCCACTGGGCCGACGCCGCCCTCGGCCCCGGCAGTGACGGCGGGCAGCACGACGGCAAGGCCACCCTCTCCGACGCCAGCGCCGAACGGGCCGCCGCCCACCTCGGCCTGACCGCCGCTCAGGTCCGCGCCGACTGGGACACCGCCCGCCTCGCCGGCCTCGTCGAGGTGCACGGCGACAGCGCCCGCCCCGGCTGGCGGCTGCGCGCCTGGGACCGCGACGACAGCGCCGTGCTCCGCGGCTGGGTCGCCCTCTTCGACGCCTGGTCGCTGGCCCACCCCGAACCGGCGGACCACGAGCCCGCCGCCGTCGCCGAGGTCGTCTCGGCCATGCCGCAGGTGCTCTCCTTCCTCCAGCTCTCCGCCGGCCCCGTGCCCGTGGAACAGCTCCTGGACCTCCTGGAGCAGCGCGTCACCGAACTGCGCACCGAACGCTGCGAGATCCCCTACGGCCCCCAGCCCGACCCGGCCGGCCAGGCCCAGGCACAGGCGCGGACCGAGGACGCCCCCCTCGAACCCCTCCTCGACTGGGCCCTGTACGCCCTCGCCTCCGTCGGCGCCCTCACCTACGGCGACGGCCAGGCCACCCTGACCCCGCTCGGCAGCTGGGCGGTGTGGGTCAAGCTGGAGCAGATCTGCGTCGCCGCGCAGAGCCCCGCCGGCAACATCGAGGTCGTCGCCGAGGAGATGCTCCGCGGCTGCTCCCAGCTGCGCCCCAACGCCGCCCGCGCCGAGTACCGGGCCTGGCTCGCCGCCCGCCCCGTCGGCAGCGCCGTCACCGAACTCATCGACGCCGCCCGCGGCGAGGACGCCCTGCTGCGCGGCCTCGCCTTCGAGGCGCTCCGGGTCGTCGGCGCCCCTGCCGAGCCCGACGTCCGCGCCGTCGCCGACGAGCCGACGCTGCGGCCGTACGCACTGCTCTGGCTCGCCGAGCACGACGGCCACGACCCAGAGGACGCCCACGAGGTCCTCACCCGGGAGGAGGCCACCTGGCTGTGGGTCGACACCGCGGCCGCCGTCGCCGACCACGGCGAGGCCCCGCTGCTGGTGCGGCACCTGGAGTCCGCGGTGCAGCCGACGGTCCCCATGCTCCTCGACGAGGTGCGTGCCGTCGGCCACCCCCGCACCGTGCAGGTCCTGGTCGCCCTCGCCGCCGCGCATCCCGACCCCGCCCTGGCCAAGGCGGTCCGCAGGGCGGCCTTCCAGGTGCACACGGGCCGCAGCTAGGAGGGGAAGGCGGCTAGGAGGGGGAGGCGGCTAGCCGCCTATCTCCGGCGTGTACGTCCCGAAGCTCCAGACGTTGCCCTCGACGTCCCGGGCCATGTAGTCCCGCGCTCCGTAGTCCTGGTCCGTCGGGGGCATCAGGATCTCCGCGCCCTGCTCCACGGCGTGCCGGTGGTGTGCGTCCACGTCGTCCACGGCGACGTACACCCCGGTGGTGCCCGCGTTCTTCATCGCCGCGTCGAAGACGCCGCCGCGGCCCTTGGAGCCGACCATCACCGCGCCGTTGCCCTGCACCAGCTCGGCGTGCAGCACCGAGCCGTCCTCACCCTCGTACACCGACAGCTCGCTGAAACCGAACGCCTCCGTCAGCTGCCGGATCGCCGCCTTGGCATCCGTGTACAGCAGCGTCGGGTAGATGCTGGGCCGCCCACCGCTCGTGCCTGCCATGCCGATCACTCCCTCGTGATCCGGAACCACCCGGAAATCGATGATCTCGACGTGCGGCCCAGTCTTCCAGCGACCACTGACAATCACCCCTGACCAGCGAAAACCCCGGCACACCGGTCAGCTGAAGGTGTTGCACCTCGCCATGTCGCCGCTCTCGTACCCCGTCCGGAACCACTGCTGGCGCTGCTGCGCCGACCCGTGCGTCCACGACTCGGGCGTCACCCGTCCCTGGAACCGCTCCTGGATCCGGTCGTCGCCGACGGCCGCCGCCGCGTCCAGACCGTCGGTGATGTCGGCCGTGGTGAGGCTCGTGATGAGGGGGCGCCCGGTCGACTCGTCGTTCGTCGTGGTCGCGTGGTGCGCCCACACCCCGGCGTAGCAGTCCGCCTGGAGCTCGACCCTGACCGCGTTGCTGTTGGCGCCCGTGCGTCCGTCCTGGGACCGGCTCAGCGTGCCCATCAGGTCCTGCACATGGTGCCCGTACTCGTGCGCGACGACGTAGGCCTGCGCGAAGGCGCCGCCGCTCGCGCCGAACTTCGACCGCAGCTCGTCGAAGAAGCCGAGGTCCAGATAGACCTTGCGGTCGCCGGGGCAGTAGAACGGCCCGACCGCGGAGGTCGCCGACCCGCACGCGGTGCCGACCCGCTGACTGAAGAAGACCGTGGGGGAGCGGGTGTAGGAGCCGCTGCGCCGCGCGAACTCCTGGTCCCAGTAGTCCTGCACGCTGTTGACCACCGCCACCGTGCGGCAGTCGTCCCGGGTGTTGGCGTCCTGCCCGGTACGGCAGCTCTGCTGCACCTGCGCGAGGCCGGACGCCGTGGCCGCCGGCTGGTCGGCGCCGCTGTCCGAGAGGCCCAGCTGGTCGGGCCCGACGCCGAGGAAGAGTCCCAGCAACAGGGCGATCAGACCGGCGACGCCGCCGCCGACGGTAGCCCTGCCCCCGGGGATGCGGCTGCCGCGCACGTCCTGGACCTCGGAGGTGTCCAGTTTGGCGTCGTCGTCGAACTGCATGCCGTCATCGTGATCCACGGCTTCGGCACCCGCACCCGGAGCAGGCCTCGGCTCTCGAACACCCGCACCCAGAAAAAGTGCTTGCACGCCCCCGTTAGACTTGGCCCATGGCCATTCTCCTCGCGCATTAGACGGCGGGAACGTCCTCAGCCGCCCACAACCGTCAAACACACGCCCTGGAGTCTGTCCGTGATCTCCGCCACCGGTATCGAGCTGCGCGCCGGCGCCCGAGTCCTCATCGAGTCCGCCACCTTCCGGGTCGCCAAGGGCGACCGCATCGGCCTGGTCGGCCGCAACGGCGCGGGGAAGACCACCCTCACCAAGTGCCTCGCCGGCGAGGGCATCCCCGCCGCCGGCCAGATCACCCGCTCCGGCGAGGTCGGCTACCTCCCGCAGGACCCCCGCACCGGCGACCTCGACGTGCTCGCCCGCGACCGCATCCTCTCCGCGCGCGGCCTCGACGTACTGATCCGCAAGATGCGCGAGAACGAACAGCGGATCGCCAACGGCAGCGGCGCCACCCGCGAGAAGGCCCTCAGGCAGTACGAGCGCCAGGAGACCGAGTTCCTCACCAAGGGCGGGTACGCCGCCGAGGCCGAGGCCGCCACCATCGCCGCCGCGCTCAACCTGCCCGACCGGGTGCTCGGCCAGCCGCTGCACACCCTCTCCGGCGGTCAGCGCCGCCGTATCGAGCTCGCCCGCATCCTGTTCTCCGACGCGGACACCCTGCTGCTCGACGAGCCGACCAACCACCTCGACGCCGACTCGATCGTCTGGCTGCGCGACTACCTCAAGACCTACCGCGGCGGCTTCATCGTGATCTCCCACGACGTCGACCTGGTCGAGACGGTCGT
>JABFXD010000809.1 GCA_013361925.1 Streptomyces sp.
TTGTCAGTCCCTGCCCGTACTGTCGAGTCATGTCGTACGACCTGCCCTCAACAGACCGCTGGGCCCCGGAGCCGGACAAGCGCCCCGGCCGCACCGCCTTCCAACGCGACCGCGCCCGCATCCTCCACTCAGCCGCGCTGCGCCGCCTCGCCGGCAAAACCCAGGTCGTCACCCCAGGCACTCGCAATCAAGCCTGGGACGCCAGCCCCAGAACCCGCCTCACGCACTCCCTGGAGTGCGCCCAGGTAGGCCGAGAGCTCGGCGCAGCCCTCGGTTGCGACCCCGACCTCGTCGAAGCCGCCTGCCTCGCCCACGACCTCGGCCACCCCCCGTTCGGTCACAACGGCGAACAGGCACTCAACGAGTTCGCGGAGGACTGCGGCGGCTTCGAGGGCAACGCCCAGTCCCTGCGCCTCCTCACCCGCATCGAGCCCAAGCGCTTCACCGAGGAGGGCTCGGTGGGGCTGAACCTCACCCGCGCCACCCTCGACGCGGCCACCAAATACCCCTGGCCCCGCGGAGCGGGAGCGCACGCGTCACCCAAGTTCGGCGTCTACGAGGACGACCGCCCCGTCTTCGACTGGGCCCGCAAGGACGCCCCCGGCACACGCACCTGCTTCGAGGCGCAGGTCATGGACTGGTCGGACGACGTGGCGTACTCGGTCCACGACGTGGAGGACGGCCTGCACGCGGGCCACATCGACCCCAACTACCTGCACGCGGAACCGGAACGGCAGGCCGTCTTCGAGGTGGCCCTCGGCCGGTACGTGCCCGAGGACACCGACCCCGCCGAACTCGCCGCGGCCCTCGACCGGCTCCAGGACCAGCCCTGGTGGCCGCACGGCTACGACGGCACGGCCGTCGCCCAGGCCCGGCTGAAGGACGCCACCAGCCAGCTCATCGGCCGCTTCTGCCTCGCCGCCGAGGGCGCCACGCGCGCGGCGTTCGGCGCCGGCCCGCTCACGCGGTACGCCGCCGAACTCGTCGTACCGCACGAGACGCGGCTGGAGTGCGCGGTCCTCAAGGCCGTCGCCGACCGGTACGTCATGCAGCGCGCCGAGCAGGAGCGGCTGCGGGCCGACCAGCGGATCGTGGTCGCGGAACTCGCCGAGGCGCTCACGGCCCGGGCCCCGGACGGACTGGACCCGCAGTTTCGCGCGCTGTTCGACCAGGCGCCCGACGACCGCGCCCGCAAGCGGGTGATCGTCGACCAGATCGCGTCCCTCACGGACGCGTCGGCGCGTTCGCTTCATGCGCGTCTGACAGGGCATATGTGAGACAGATGTGCCATGGGTGAAGCGAAACGCGCCCGAATGTGACCCTCCGTGGCCTGATCGGGCCACTCCCTCTTCCCCCATCACGCTGCGTGCGGGACGCTCCCATGTGGCGGCACCCGCTGTGTTTTCTGGGGCGACACTCCCCAGACCCCCCGGTAGGAGGCATCAAGTGGTCGACGCGGACCAGACATTCGTGATCGTCGGAGGCGGTCTCGCCGGCGCCAAGGCGGCCGAGACGCTCCGAGCGGAGGGCTTCACCGGTCGCGTGATACTGATCTGCGACGAACGCGACCACCCCTATGAGCGCCCGCCCCTCTCCAAGGGCTACCTGCTCGGCAAGGAGGAACGCGACAGCGTCTTCGTGCACGAACCGGCCTGGTACGCGCGCAACGACATCGAGCTGCACCTCGGCCAGACGGTCGACGCGATCGACCGCGCCGCGAAGACGGTCCGCTTCGGCGACGACGGCACGCTCGTCCACTACGACAAGCTGCTTCTGGCCACCGGTGCCGAACCCCGCCGACTGGACATCCCCGGCACCGACCTCGCGGGCGTCCATCATCTGCGCCGCCTCGCCCACGCGGAACGCCTCAAGGGCGTGCTCGCCGCGCTCGGCCGGGACAACGGCCATCTGGTGATCGCCGGGGCCGGCTGGATCGGCCTGGAGGTCGCGGCGGCGGCCCGGGAGTACGGCGCCGAGGTCACGATCATCGAGCCCTCCGCGACCCCGCTGCACAACGTCCTCGGCCCCGAGCTCGGCGGCCTCTTCGCCGACCTCCACCGGGAGCACGGCGTCCGCTTCCACTTCGGCGCCCAGCTCACCGAGATCGTCGGCCAGGACGGCATGGTGCTCGCCGCCCGCACCGACGACGGCGAGGAACACCCGGCCCACGACGTCCTCGCGGCGATCGGCGCGGCCCCCCGCACCGCCCTCGCGGAGGCGGCGGGACTGGAACTCGCCGACCGGGCGCACGGCGGCGGCGTCGCGGTCGACGAACGGCTGCGCACCTCCGACCCCGACATCCACGCGGCCGGTGACGTCGCCTCCTTCCACCACGCCCTCTTCGACAGCAGGCTGCGCGTGGAGCACTGGGCCAACGCCCTCAACGGCGGCCCCGCCGCGGCCCGCGCGATGCTCGGCCAGGACCTCGTCTACGACCGTGTGCCCTACTTCTTCTCCGACCAGTACGACCTGGGGATGGAGTACAGCGGCTGGGCGCCCCCGGGGTCGTACGACGAAGTGGTGATCCGCGGGGACGCCGGAAAGCGTGAGTTCATCGCGTTCTGGGTGAAGGAGGGCCGGGTGCTGGCCGGGATGAACGTGAACGTGTGGGACGTCACGGACCCGATCCAGCAGCTGATCCGTACGAAGACCCAGGTGGACACGGAGGCGCTGGCGGACCCACACGTTCCGCTCGAAAACCTCGTCCCTTAGCTGTCAGTCCGCCACCGTAGAATTCACGCGTGGCAGGACGGATCAACGACGAGGACGTGAAGGCGGTACGGGACGCGGTCCCGATCGACGCCGTGGTGTCCGAGTACCTCCAGCTGCGCAACGCGGGCGGTGGCAACCTCAAGGGCCTGTGTCCGTTCCACGACGAGAAGTCGCCGTCCTTCCAGGTCAGCCCGAGCAAGGGACTCTTCCACTGCTTCGGCTGCCAGGAGGGCGGCGACACCATCACGTTCGTGATGAAGGTCGACCACCTCACCTTCTCGGAGTCGGTCGAGCGCCTGGCCGCCCAGGCCGGCATCACGCTGCGCTACGAGGAGGGCGGCTACAACCCCGCCCACCAGCGCGGCGAACGCATCCGCCTGGTCGAGGCCCACAAGATCGCCGCCGACTGGTACAGGGAACAGCTCGCCACCAGCCCGGAGGCCGACACCGGCCGCAAGTTCCTCGCCGAGCGCGGCTTCGACCAGTCCGCCGCCGAGCACTTCTCCGTCGGCTACAGCCCCCAGGGCTGGGACCACCTCACCCGCTACCTCCGCGGCAAGGGCTTCAGCGACAAGGAACTCCTGCTGTCGGGGTTGTCGCAGGAAGGCCGCCGCGGCCCCATCGACCGCTTCCGCGGCCGGCTGATGTGGCCGATCCGCGACATCGGCGGAGAGGTCGTCGGCTTCGGCGCCCGCAAGCTGTACGAGGCGGACAACGGCCCCAAGTACCTCAACACGCCCGACACGGCGATCTACAAGAAGTCCCAGGTCCTCTACGGCATCGACCTCGCCAAGAAGGACATCGCCAAGGCGTCCCGCGCGGTCGTCGTCGAGGGCTACACCGACGTCATGGCCTGCCATCTCGCCGGGGTGACCACCGCCATCGCGACCTGCGGCACCGCCTTCGGCGGCGACCACATCAAGATCCTCCGCCGGCTGCTGATGGACAACGGCAGCGCGCGGGTCATCTTCACCTTCGACGGCGACGCGGCCGGCCAGAAGGCGGCCCTGCGCGCCTTCGAGGACGACCAGAAGTTCGCCGCCGAGACCTAC
>JABFXD010000301.1 GCA_013361925.1 Streptomyces sp.
CTGGCTGCGGCAGAACCGGATCACCGACCCGTCCTGCAAGGGTGCCGCCTGGGTCCGGCCGGTGACCGAACTCGACGTGGCGGCCCGCGGTTTCGCGCTCGCCGTGCTCGGCGGCCAGGGCAGAGGGGTGGACGGGATCACGGCCGCCCAGCCGCCGACGACGCCTGTGGCGGGCGCTCCGAACGCCCAGGACACCGCCCGCGCCGCCCGCGAGCTCCTCGCCGCCGACTCCGCCGACATGGGCTCCAACGCCGTCGCCTTCAGCGGGGCGACGACCGCGAACGGCCGCGGGCTGCTGCTGGGCAACCCGCACTACCCCTGGCAGGGTGGCCGGCGCTTCTGGCAGTCGCAGCAGACAATCCCCGGTGAACTGAACGTCTCCGGCGGCTCGTTGCTCGGGTCGGCGACGATGTCCATAGGCCACAACGCCCGGGTGGCGTGGAGCCACACCGTCGCCACGGGCGTCCCCCTCAACCTCCACCAGCTGACGCTCGACCCGGCCGACCCGACGACGTATCTCGTCGACGGCAAGCCGGAGCGGATGACGAAGCGCACGGTCACCGTCGAGACGAAGGACGGCGCCCCGGTCACCCGCACCCAGTGGTGGACCCGGTACGGCCCGGTCGTCACCTCGTTCGGCGCGTCCGTCCCGCTGCCCTGGACGACCACGACGGCGTACGCCCTCAACGACCCGAACGCGGCCAACCTGCGCGCCTCCGACACCGCGCTCGGCTTCAGCAAGGCGCGCGGCACGGCGGACGTGCTGAAGTCCCTCCAGCGGACGCAGGGGCTGCCGTGGGTGAACACGATCGCCGCCGACGCGGCCGGTCACTCGCTGTTCACCCAGTCCCAGGTGCTGCCCCGCATCACCGACGAGCTGGCCCAGCGCTGCTCCACCCCGCTCGGCAGGGTCACCTACCCGTCCGCCGGTCTCGCGGTCCTCGACGGCTCGCGCGGCGACTGCGCGCCCGGCAGCGACGCCGACGCCGTACAGCCCGGGATCTTCGGTCCGGCGAAGATGCCGACCCTCACGGACGCGCCGTACGCGGAGAACTCCAACGACAGCGCGTGGCTGGCCAACGCCGAGCAGCCGCTGACCGGGTACGAGCGGATCTTCGGTACGACGGGCACGCAGCGGTCGATGCGGACACGCGGGGCGATCGAGGACGTGGCGGCGCTGGCGCGGCGCGGCGATCTGACCGTGCGAGACCTTCAGGGGCAGCAGTTCGCCAACCGGGTGCCGGCCGGTGACCTGATCGCGGCCGACGCGGCGAAGGCCTGTGCCGCGTTGCCGGGCGGCACGGCAACCGGCGGTGACGGCAAGGCCGTTGACGTGTCCGAGGCGTGCGGAGTACTGGCGGCGTGGGACCGCACGGCGAACACGGGCAGCCGGGGTGCACTGCTCTTCGACCGGTTGTGGCGCCGGCTCCCCGCGGCCCAGCTGTGGAAGGTCCCGTTCTCCGCTTCCGACCCGGTCGGCACCCCGAACACCCTCAACACCGGCACCACGGCGTTCACCACCGCGCTCGCGGACACGGTCACCGAGCTGCGCGCGGCAGGTATCGCGCTCAACTCACCACTGGGTGAGCACCAGTTCGTGGTCCGCAACGGCAAGCGCATCCCCGTCCCGGGCGGCACGGAGTCCCTCGGTGTCTGGAACAAGGTCGAGCCCGTGTGGGACGCCGCGAACGGCGGCTACACCGAGGTCTCGACCGGCTCCAGCTACATCCAGGCCGTCGGCTGGGACGGCAGCCGCTGCCCGGTGGCCCGCACCCTCCTGACGTACTCCCAGTCGTCGAACCCCGGCTCGCCGCACTACAGCGACCAGACCCGCCTCTTCTCGCAGGAACGCTGGGTGACGTCCCGGTTCTGCGAGAAGGACATCCTGTCGTCGCCCTCGCTGCGGGTGGTGCGGGTGCGCTCATGACTCAGACCGGCCGGGTACGCCCCTCCCAGTACGGGTCCCGCAGACGGCGCTTGTACAGCTTGCCGTTGGGGTCGCGGGGCATCTCGGTGATGAAGTCGACGGTCTTCGGGCACTTGTAGCCGGCGAGGTGCTCGGCGCAGTGGGCGAGGAGGGCGGCGGCCAGCTCCGGTCCGGGTTCCTGACCCGGGGCCGGTTCGACGACGGCCTTGACCTCCTCGCCCCAGTCGTCGTGCGGGATGCCGAAGGCGGCGGCGTCGGCGACGGCGGGGTGGGCGAGGAGGGCGGACTCTATCTCCGCGGGGTAGATGTTGACGCCGCCGGAGATGATCATGTCGATCTTGCGGTCGCGGAGGAAGAGATAGCCGTCCTCGTCGAGATAGCCGAGGTCGCCGACGGTGAAGAAGTCGCCGATGCGGTTCTTCCTCGTCTTGGTCTCGTCCTTGTGGTACGCGAAGCCGCCGGTGTTCATCTTCAGGTAGACGGTGCCGAGTTCACCCGCCGGCAGCCGGTTGCCGTCGTCGTCGAAGATCGCCAACTCGCTGATGGGCCAGGCTTTTCCGACCGTGCCGGGTTTCTTCAGCCAGTCCTCCGCGGTGGCGAAGGCGCCGCCGCCCTCGCTGGCCGCGTAGTACTCCTCCACGCACGGCCCCCACCAGTCGAGCATCGCCCGTTTGACGTGGTCGGGGCAGGGGGCGGCGCCATGGATGGCGTGCCGCATCGAGGAGACGTCGTACCGTGCGCGGACGTCCTCGGGCAGGGCCAGCAGGCGGTGGAACTGGGTCGGGACCATGTGGGTGTGCGTGCACCGGTGGGCGTCGATCAGGCGCAGCATCTCCTCCGGTGTCCACTTGTCCATCAGGACCAGACGGTGGCCGATGTGCAGCGAAGCGCTCGCGAACTGAAGCACCGCCGTGTGGTAGAGCGGCGAGCAGACGAGATGGACGTTGTCGTCGTACGGCTTGATGCCGAAGATGCCGAGGAAGCCGCCGAGGTAGGCCTCTTCGGGAAGCTTGCCGGGCAGGGGGCGGCGGATGCCGCGGGGGCGGCCCGTGGTGCCCGAGGTGTAGTTCATGACCCAGCCGAGCTCACGGTCGGCGGGCGCCGACTCCGGTTGCCCGTCGAGGAGTTCGGCGTACGGCCGGAAGCCCTCGACCTCGCCGACGGAGTACCGGTGGGTGGCCGGGAGGCCGGCCTCGTCGGCGGCCTGGCGGGCGGGGGCGGCGAAGCGCTCGTGGGCGAGGAAGACCTTGGCGCCGGAGTCGGCGACGATCCAGGCGATCTCGGGGCCCACGAAGTGGTGGTTGATCGGGACGAGGTAGAACCCGGCCTGGGTGGCGGCCAGATGGGCGGTGAAGAACTCGACGCCGTTGGGCAGGACGACCGCGAAGGCGTCCCCGCGGCGCAGTCCGGCCGCGCGCAGCCCGTGGACGAGCCGGTTGGCGGCGGCGTGCAGGCGCCCGGCGGTCCACTCCTCGCCGTCGGGGGCGACGAGGACGGTCCGGTCGAGGGCGACGCCGGCCTGGGCCCAGAATCCGGCGGGGGGTGTACTGGTGGTGCTGGTCACTGGCCGCTCCTTCCGACGGGGGGTTGGCTCGTTGCGCTCATCACCGGCCACTCCTTCCGACCCGGCGCTGACACGTCGCGCTCATCACCGGCCACTCCTTCCGACCCGGCGCTGACACGTCGCGCTCGTCACTGGCCGCTGCCTCCGGTCCTTCCGGCGATGCGGTTGATGCGGTCGACGGCGCGTTCGAAGCCGCGGGTGAGGTCGTCGAAGACGTCCTGGACGCTGCGTTCGCGGTTCATCCGGCCGACGATCTGTCCCACGGGGGTGCCG
>JABFXD010000342.1 GCA_013361925.1 Streptomyces sp.
GCGTCCAGGTAGGACTGGGGCGGGTTGAGGCGCTGGCCCGGGAAGCCGCCCTTCTCGTACTTGAGGAGCTTCTTCGCCTTCTCCGGGTCGGTCTCGCCCTCGCCGAACGCCGGGCAGAGCGGGGCGATGGGGCAGGCGCCGCAGGCGGGTTTGCGGGCGTGGCAGATGCGGCGGCCGTGCCAGATCACATGGTGGGACAGGTCCGTCCAGTCGCTCTTCGGGAACAGCGCGCCGATCGCGGCCTCGATCTTGTCGGGGTCGGTCTCGTCCGTCCACTGCCAGCGCCGCACCAGCCGCTGGAAGTGCGTGTCCACGGTGATGCCGGGCCGCCCGAAGGCGTTGCCGAGCACGACGAACGCGGTCTTGCGGCCCACGCCGGGCAGCTTGACCAGCTCCTCCAGCTTGCCGGGGACCTCGCCGCCGAACTGCTCCACCAGGGCCTTCGACAGCCCTATGACCGACTTGGTCTTGGCCCGGAAGAACCCGGTCGGCCGCAGAATCTCCTCGACCTCCTCGGGGTTGGCGACGGCCAGATCCTCGGGGGTGGGGTACTTGGCGAAGAGCGCGGGGGTCGTCTGATTGACCCTCAGGTCGGTGGTCTGGGCGGACAGGACCGTGGCGACGACGAGCTGGAAGGGGTTGGTGAAGTCCAGTTCGGGGTGGGCGTACGGATAGACCTCGGCGAGTTCGCGGTTGATACGGCGGGCCCGGCGGACGAGGGCGGTGGCCGACTCGTTCGACTTCGCGGACGGCTTCACGGCGACCTTCTTCGCCGGAACGGCCTTCTTCGCGGCGACTTTCTTGGCCGCAACCTTCTTCACCACCACAGGCGCCTTCTTTGTCGCTTTTGCCGCTTTCTTTCCGCCACCGGAGTTCTGTTCGCCCACAGCGGAATCCCGACGTACAACCACCCGCCCAGCCCCCTTGGCCTGTGCTCTCACCGGCGATTTGGACACCCGGCCAGCCTAAAGCCCGGCACCGACAATCGCCCCGGACCCAGAAGATCGGCCCCCGATTGGACCCCTGCCGCTTACCTCAGGACAGGTGTGCGGCATCCTTGTGACAGATCACACTGTTTGGACCGTCCGGCAAAATGGGGAACACGGTCCCCTGGTACCAAGGGGGAGCAAGATCCCCTGAGCAGGTCGACAAGGAGAGAACTCGTGGACGACGTTCTGCGGCGCAACCCGCTCTTCGCGGCGCTCGATGACGAGCAGTCCGCGGAGCTCCGCGCCTCCATGAGTGAGGTGACCCTCGCGCGCGGCGACTCCCTCTTCCACGAGGGCGACCCCGGCGACCGGCTCTACGTCGTCACCGAGGGCAAGGTCAAGCTCCACCGCACCTCCCCCGACGGCCGCGAGAACATGCTCGCCGTCGTGGGCCCCGGTGAGCTGATCGGCGAACTGTCGTTGTTCGACCCGGGTCCGCGCACGGCGACCGCCACCGCGCTGACCGAGGTCAAGCTGCTCGGCCTCGGCCACGGCGACCTCCAGCCCTGGCTGAACGTCCGCCCCGAGGTCGCCACGGCGCTGCTGCGCGCCGTCGCCCGCCGCCTGCGCAAGACCAACGACCAGATGTCCGACCTGGTCTTCTCGGACGTCCCCGGTCGTGTCGCCCGCGCGCTCCTGGACCTCTCCCGCCGCTTCGGCGTCCAGTCCGAGGAGGGCATCCACGTCGTCCACGACCTCACGCAGGAGGAGCTGGCCCAGCTGGTCGGCGCGTCCCGCGAGACGGTCAACAAGGCCCTCGCCGACTTCGCCCAGCGCGGGTGGCTGCGCCTGGAGGCGCGTGCGGTGATCCTGCTGGACGTGGAGCGGCTGGCGAAGCGTTCGAGGTGACCGTTCCGTGGGCTCCGTCCTGATGTAGTGGGCCCATGTCTGAAAAGGTGCCCTCCAGAGGTCTCGACCCACAGGGCTACATCGCGCGCGAAGGCTCCCTCGCGCGCGTGCCGCACGACTTCCGCCCCGTGGTCGCCGCCGCGCGTGATCGCGTCCTCGACCTCTTCGGGGGCCGACTGCACAGCGCCTATCTCTACGGCTCGATCCCGCGCGGCACCGCGCGCGTGGGGCGCAGCGACCTCGATCTGCTGATCGCCCTGCGCGAGGAGCCCAAGGAGGCCGACCGGGACGCCGTACGGGCACTGGGCGAGGCCCTCGACAAGGAGCACCCGGCGATCGACGGCGTCGGGACGCTGCTGTACAGCCGGGCGCGGCTGCTGAGCGAGCTGGAGACCTACGACCTGGGCTGGTTCGTGGCCTGTCTGTGCACCCCGCTGCTCGGTGACGACCTCGCCGAGTTCCTGCCGCGCTACCGGCCCGACTCCCTGCTCGCCCGCGAGACCAACGGGGACCTCGCCCTGCTGCTGCCCCGCTGGCGCGCCCGCATCGAGGCCACCGACGACAGCGAAACGTCCCTGCGGCCTCTCGTGCGCTTCATGTCCCGCCATCTCGTCCGCACCGGCTTCACCCTCGTCATGCCCCGCTGGAACGGCTGGACCAGCGATCTGCGGGAGATGGCGGAGGTGTTCGGCGCGTACTACCCGGAGCGGGCCGAGCAGCTGCGGGCGGCGGCGGTGCGGGGCCACGAGCCCACGGGTGACCGCGCGGTGCTCGCCTCGTACGTCGACGATCTCGGGCCCTGGCTGGCGGAGGAATACGCGCGCGTGCACGGCGTGAAGGCGCCCCGCCCCGACGGGCCCTAGATGAGCCCGTGCTCGTCCAGGTAGTCCATCTGCGCCCGCACCGACAGCTCGGCGGCCGGCCACAGGGAGCGGTCCACGTCGGCGTAGACGTGGGCGACGACCTGGGACGGCGTCAGGTAGCCGTCCTCGACCGCCGTCTCCACCTGGGCGAGCCGGTGGGCGCGGTGGGCGAGATAGAACTCCACCGCCCCCTGGGCGTCCTCCAGGACGGGACCGTGGCCCGGCAGGACCGTGTGGACGCCGTCGTCGACCGTGAGGGACCGCAGGCGGCGCAGGGAGTCCAGATAGTCGCCCAGGCGGCCGTCGGGGTGCGCCACGACCGTCGTACCGCGGCCCAGGATGGTGTCGCCCGTCAGGACGGCCTGATCGGCCGGGAGATGGAAGCACAGGGAGTCGGAGGTGTGGCCGGGGGTCGGGACGACCCTCAGCTCCAGGCCGCCGACGGTGACGACGTCCCCGGCCGCCAGCCCCTCGTCGCCCAGCCGCAGCGCCGGGTCCAGCGCACGCACGCGCGTGCCGGTCAGCTCGGCGAAACGGGCGGCGCCCTCGGCGTGGTCCGGGTGACCGTGCGTCAGCAGGGTGAGCGCGACGCGCCGGCCGGCCTTCTCGGCGACGTCGACGACATGGCGCAGGTGGCTCTCGTCCAGCGGTCCGGGGTCGACCACGACGGCCAGTTCGGAGTCGGGCTCGGCGAGGATCCAGGTGTTCGTGCCGTCCAGCGTCATCGCGGACGCGTTGGGCGCGAGGACGTTCACGGCACGCGGGGTGGCGGGACCGGAGAGGGCCCCGCCGCGTGGCTGGCCGGGAAGGGCTGCTGCGTCCGTCATGCGAGCGCTCCTTGGGGCGGCGTCGACCGTACCGTCATGCGAGGGCTCCGTCTGACGGTGTGGACCGGATCGTCATGCGAAGGCTCCGTCTGACGGTGTGGACCGGATCGTCATGCCGAGGCTCCACCGGTCGGGATGTGTTTCGTGAACTCCTCGTGCCCCGGCCAGGACAGCACAATCTCCTCGCCGTCCAGCCTGGCCCGCGCCAGGACCGGCGTCAGGTCCCGG
>JABFXD010000074.1 GCA_013361925.1 Streptomyces sp.
GGGTCATGGGTGACCAGCACGATGGTCTGCCCGCCCCGGTGCAGGTCCACGAGCAGTTCCCGTACGTCGTGGCCCGAGGCGCTGTCGAGGGCGCCGGTCGGTTCGTCGGCGAGGAGCAGCGCGGGCCGGTTCACCAACGCCCGCGCCACCGCGACCCGTTGCCGCTCACCGCCGGACAGTCGGCCCGGGTAGGCGCGGGCGTGCTTCTGGATGCCCAGGAGCTCCATGAGCTCACCAGCGCGGGCGGCGGCCTTGCGCCGTGCGGTGCCGGTGAGTTGGGCGGGGAGCTGGATGTTGTCGGCGACGGTGAGGTCGTCGAGCAGGTTGAAGAACTGGAAGACCATGCCGATCCGTTCGCGGCGGAACCGGGCCGAGGCGTGCTCGCTCAGCTGGTCGACGCGCTCACCGGCGACGGTCACGGTGCCGGTGGTCGGCCGGTCCAGGCCCGCGACGAGGTTCAGCAGCGTGGACTTGCCGCTGCCGGAGGGGCCGGTGACGGCGAGGGCCTCGCCCTGGGCGACACCGAGGTCGATCGGTCCGAGCGCGGGTGCGCCGGAACTGTCGTAGCGCTTGGCCACGCCCGCCAGTTCGATCACTTGAGTCATGGGAGTCGTCCGTCCTTGTGAGTGGAGTGGGCCTGTGCTGTGCACCGGCCCAGCGAACGTAGGGGCGGGCTCGGGTGCGGCGCGTCGGCCGGGGCACCGACTTGCCGCCCTTCGCGCGGACGATCCGGGTGCGGGGTCCTCCCTGCGGAGTACGCCTCGGGGACGGTCCGTTGGTCGTCGGGACGGACGCGGGCCGGGAGGAGTGGGTCGCACAATGTGCGGATGGAGACGGAGGGCGTGCCGCGACAGCGCACGGAGGACGGGCGTGGTTGGCGTCGGCAGTTGCGTCAGGCGCTGCGGCCGGAGCCGAGGCGGGAGCCGTTGTCCCGGCGGGCCGTGTGGGCGGACGTGGTGCTGGCGGTGCTGCTGACCGCCGTCGCGGTGTTCGTCGCGGCGCGCTATCCCGGCGACGGGCCGATCAACGTGGCGCCGGTCGACCCCGGCGCGCCGATCCCGCCCCGGCCGCCGGAACCGGGCCGGTGGATGGTGGCGGAGGAGCCCGCCGCCCCGCCCTTCGTCCTGGTCGTGCTCTCCGCGCTGCCGCTGGCCGTCCGGCGGCGGTATCCGTTCCTGGTGTTCGCCGTGGTGATGGCCGCGGTCCTGGCCATCGGTGACAACGCCTCCTGGATCAATGTGCTGACCTGTGTCGTCGGCGCGTACAGCGCCGTCATGTACAGCAGGCACCGGGCGGGGTCGCTGGCCGGCCTGTTCGTCGCGGCCGTCCTCGCCGGGCTGGCGTTCCGCGACACCGAGCCCGTCCTGCCGGGCTGGTCGAGCCCGGCGGTGGTGCTGCTGATCGCCGGGGTGCTGGCCGGGCTGGCCCGGGTGTGGCAACGGCAGATGGCGGCGGGGCGGGAGCGGCTGGCCCGCCTGGAGCGCGATCAGGAGGAGGCGACGCGCCGGGCGGTGGAGGAGGAACGGGCCCGCATAGCCGCCGAGTTGCATGACGTCGTGACCCACAATGTGAGCGTGATGGTGATCCAGGCGGGGGCGGCACGCAAGGTGATGGACGCGGCGCCGGAGCGGTCGAAGGAGGCGCTGCTGGCCGTGGAGGCGGGCGGCAGGGCCGCGATGGCCGAACTACGGCATGTCATGGGGCTGTTGGCGGCCCCGGACCCGGAGCAGCCCGAGGCGCTGGAGCCGCAGCCGGGGCTCGCACAGCTCGACGCGCTGATCGTCCGCGTGCGGGCCGCCGGTACGCCGGTCGGCGTCGCGGTGTCCCTGCCGCCCGAACCCCTCACGCCCGGCGTCGACCTGACGGCGTACCGCGTGGTGCAGGAGGCGCTGACCAACACGATCAAGCACGCGCCCGGCGCGGAGGCCTCCGTCACGATCGGCTACACCGGCGACCGGCTGGAGATCGAGGTGGTCGACACCGGCGCCGTCCGCGACGCCCCGCCGGCGGACGGCAACGGCCGCGGGCTGATCGGGCTGCGCGAGCGGCTCGCCGTCTACGGCGGTGAGGTGACGGCAGGGCCGACACCGGTCGGCGGCTACCGCGTCAGAGCCGGCATCCCGTGGCGGACGGCGTGAGCGGGCCGGCGCTGCGCGCCGTCATCGCCGACGACCAGGCCCTCGTACGCACCGGCTTCGGCATGATCCTCGCCGCCGACGGCATCGAGGTGACCGCGGAGGCCGCCGACGGCGCCGAGGCGGTCGCCGCGGTCCGGCGCACCCGCCCCGACGTGGTGCTGATGGACATCCGGATGCCCGGCATGGACGGCATCGAGGCCACCCGGCGCATCCTCGCCGACGACACGGCCGAGAGCACCCGCGTCCTCATCCTCACCACGTACGACCTCGACCACTATGTGTACGCGGCGCTCACCGCGGGCGCCTCCGGGTTCCTGCTCAAGGACGTCACCCCCGAGCACCTGGTCGCCTCCGTCCGTCTGGTGCAGTCCGGCGACGCCCTGCTCGCACCGGCGATCACCCGCCGGCTGATCGAGCGGTTCGCCCAGCGTGAGGAGCCCCGCCCGGCCCCTCCCCTGCACCGCGACCTCTCCGGCCTCACCCCGCGCGAGCTGGAGGTGCTGCGCCTGCTCGCGACGGGTCTGAGCAACGCCGAGCTCGCGGAGCGCCTCTTCCTCAGCCCCACCACGGTGAAGACGCACATCGGCCGCATCCTGTCGAAGCTGGACCTGCGCGACCGGGTCCAGGCGGTCGTCCTCGCCTACGAGTCGGGACTGATCACGCCGGGAAATCCGGAAGACGTGCCGGACGTCGATCGTTACCGTTGACCCATGGAGGTCACCCAGCACCACCGCACCGCAGCCGCGCGAGCGACCAGCTCCCCGGCTGCCACCGTCTGACCTCACCACTCCCCCGGCGGCCGGAAACGGACCGCCGGTGCAGTGGGCTCCACCTTCCTGCGCGTCGTCGCGGTTCTTTCCGGTCGCCCGACCCGAAGGAAGACCGTCATGGACACGGACCGGACCCTGCGCACCTTCACCGACTTCTACGTCGAGCGCGGCCACCACCTGATCACCGGCAGCACCCTGCTCCCGCCGCCCTCGGACCCGGTGCTGTTCACCACGTCCGGCATGCACCCCCTCACCCCGTACCTGGAGGGCCGCCCACACCCGCGGGGCCGGCGCCTGGTCAACGTCCAGCGCTGTCTGCGCACCACCGACCTCGACGAGGTCGGGGACTCCACGCATCTGACGGTCTTCGAGATGCTCGGCTCGTGGTCGCTGGGCGACTACGGCCATTCGCAGAGCCTGCGCTGGGGGTTCGAGCTGCTGCGCGACGGATTCGGCATCCCCGAGGGGCAGTTGTACGTGACCGTCTTCGGCGGCGACGACCAGGTCGGCCCGGACACCGAATCGCTGCGCACGTGGGAGGAGTGGGGGGTGCCGGTGGAGCCGACGGTGGAGGACAACTGGTGGTCCAACGGTCCCGTCGGCCCGTGCGGCCCCGACTCGGAGATCTTCGTCTGGACGGGCGGCGACGACACCCCGCCGCAGGGCACGCCGACCACCGATCCGCGCTGGGTGGAGGTCTGGAACCACGTCGGCATGCGCTACCGCCGCCACGAGGACGGCAGCCTCTCCCCGCTGTCTCAGCCGAACATCGACACGGGCATGGGCCTGGAGCGTCTGCTGACCGTCCTCCAGGGCCGTGACTCGGTCTACGAGACGGATCTGTTCGA
>JABFXD010000258.1 GCA_013361925.1 Streptomyces sp.
GCGCTCCCGGTACCGGCGGCGGCCCCGCCGGTGACCGTGTCCGATCTCGCCGCCCGCGGGCCGGGCGAGGCGTGGGCGACCGGGTACGAGCACGCCGCTGACGGACTGCGGCCGATGCTGTACCGCTGGGACGGTACGGCGTGGAGTCGGGACACCTCCTTCCCCGGCGCCGACGAGCTCGGCTGGCTCGGCAAGGTGCAGTTCGTCGGCGAGGAGGTGTGGATCTTTCAGAACCGTGCGGGAGCGGGGCAGATCCTGCGCCGGTCGGCGAACGGCTGGAGCGCCGTCGCGCTGCCGCAAACCCTGTGGACCTACCAGGACTTCACCGCCGTACCGGGCGCCGCGTGGGTGGTGGGCGAGGACGACACCGGCCTGAAGGTGCTGCGCTACGACGGCTCCGGCTGGACCACGCAATCCACCCCGGACGGTGTGCTGTTCCTGATGGGGATCACCGCGCGGAGCGCCGACGACGCCTGGGCCTGGGCGGACACCAGCACCGGCACCGCCGTCCTGCGCTGGGACGGCACGGCATGGCGGGACGGGAAGGTCCCGCTGCCCGCCGACAGCAACGTGCACACGATCCTGCTCGAACCGTCCGGCCGGATCACGATCGGCGGCAGCCAGTACACCGACGGCGTGTCCCGCACCTACCTGACCACCTTCAACGGCCATGCCTGGCACACCACTCACCCACCCCTCGGCGACACCTACACCGAGGGCATGGTGCGCGGCCCCGACGGCGCGCTGTGGCTGCCGACGCGCAGCGACCGCGCGTTCCGGTCCAGGTACGCGCGGGTGGACGGCGCGCGCGCCACCTTCTCCTACGGCCCGGAGCGCACCGGTGCGATCGACGTCAAACCGACTGTCCTCGCGAGGGCAGGCTCCGCGCTGCTGTCCTTCGGGACCGCCGAGATCTACGGCTCGAAACCGAACCTGATGAGCGAGCGGCTGGGAGGCTGACCATGACCCGCAGACTTCTCGTCACGGCCCTCGCCGCCGCCCTGACCGCCATGCCGCTCATGACCTCGGCCGCGGCGCGGACCACGTCCTGGCAGCGTCTGCCGCTCCCGGCCCAGGTCCGTCCCCAGGCCGCGCTGAACGAGGCCGTGGCGACCGGGCCGGACCGGGCGTGGGCGGTCGGCACCGACGCTGTCGGCCGCGAGGCGCCGGGCTTCCCGCTGGTGCTGCGCTGGGACGGCACCGCGTGGCAGCGCCAGAGTCTGCCCGGCACCGGCTGGCAGGGCGAGCTGCTGTCCGTGGCGGCGACCTCGGCGACCACCATTTGGGCGGTCGGCCGTGACGCGGCGGGCGGCGCCCGACTCCTGCGCTCCGACGGAGTCACCTGGAACGAGACCCGGCCGCCGCGCGGCGTCCTGCCGACGGAGGTCGTCGCCGGCGGCGGTGAGACCTGGCTGATCGGTTCGCGCGACGGGGCACAGGCCCTGCTGCGCCGGGACGGGAACGGCTGGCGGGACGTCCCGGTGCCACCGGGATCGGTGTACGGCCTGCACATCCTTGCCGCCGACGACGTCTGGGCCGCGGGCGAGACCAACTCGGGCGCGGCGGTGGCGCACTGGGACGGACAGTCCTGGACGCAGACGATCGTGGACGGATTCCCGCGATCGGCCGTGGGCAGCGTGCTGGCGGTCTCCCCGACAGAGGTGTGGGCGGGCGGCACCGCCGGATTCGTCGGCGGCCCGCCCGGGCGGCCGATCCCGCCCCTGCTGGTCCGCTTCGACGGGCAGAGTTGGAGCCGGGTGACCGTGCCCACCGACTTCGGCGGCATCACCTCACTCGCGCCCACCGCGTCCGGCGGACTCGGCTGGATCGCGGTGGCCCGCTCGCAGAAGTGGGGCCCGCCCGGCAGCACTCCGCCGCTCGTCCCCGGACCGGACTTCCTCGCCTGGAACGGTGAGGCGTTCACCGAGTACGAGGAACCCGCGGTGGCCGGGGAGGGCGACTCCAGGACACTGCGGCTGGCGCCGGTGCCGGGCACGGCGCAGGTGTGGTCGGTCGGCCGCGCCGACGGCCCCGAGGGGACCTTCGCCCCGCGCGTACTGCGCTTCGGCTGAGCGCGGTACGGGTGCGCCGAGCCGCCCTCGACGGCTCGTCGCACCCGTGCTCGACGGATCGACTACTCGTCGATCACCGAACCGAAGTGGGCGCCGTGGGCGTTGCCGCCGAGAGCCGCCGCCCCGTAGGACGAGGAGCCGTCGGCGCGCAGTCCGCTTCCGCTCGCGGGCAGCAGCCACACCGCGCCGTCGCCGGCGTTCTCGTCCGGCGCGGCGGCCACGAGCTCGGCGCGGCCGTCACCGTTGGTGTCGACCAGCCGCACCTGGGCGCCCCACGCGTCGCTCGCCTCGGCCGTACCGGGGATGCCGGCGGTGTTCTGGTCGAAGGACTGGGCACCGGTGCCGGTGAGCCCGGCCTTCGAACCGCGCAGCAGCCACACCGCGCCCGCGTCGGCCACCGTGCCCACGTCCTCACCGGGCGCGCCGACCGCCACGTCGGCGCGGCCGTCACCGTCGACGTCCGCCACGGACAGGTCGTTGCCCCAGGCGTCGCCGCGCTCGCCCGTGCCGGGGACGCCGGGGGAGTTCTGCGACCACCACTGAGCGCCGCTGTCGGGGCCCTGGGTGCCGGACGGGCCGTCCTCGCCGCCGTAGTACACGCCGACGAGGCCGCCGAGCGCGTTCGCGTCGCCCGTGGACTCGTCCACGGCGCTGAGCTGGCCGACGACCAGGTCGTCGTAGCCGTCGCCGTTGATGTCGCCGGAGGCCGAGCCGAGACCGCCGTGCAGGTCGCGCTGGTAGGCGAGGCCCTCGGTGCCGCCGGCGTACAGGGCGGACCAGCCCTTGGTGTAGTCGTCGTCGGGGCTGTAGCCGGAGACGACGAGGTCGGCGAAGCCGTTGTGGTCGTAGTCTCCGGTGGTCAGGTAGGCGCCGTTGAGGGCGTGACCGGTGGAGTGCGGGGTGCCGACCTGGCGCAGGACGCCCGCGTGGTACGTGAAGACGTTCAGGCCCGCCTGGTCGAGGACGGTGAGCTGGTCGCCGTCGATGTCGCCGGTGAACCGTGCGGCGGCCAGGGCCAGGCCGAAGCGGGCGTCGGCGGTCGGCCGGGCGGCGGTGATGCTCGACGTGCGCTCGGTGTCGAGGCCCTGCGCGGAGCCGTACAGGACGGTCACCCGGCCCGCGTCCTCGATCGTGCCCTCGTCCTCGCCGGGAGCGCCGACGACCAGGTCGTCGTAGCCGTCGCCGTCGAGGTCCCCGGTGGCCACGGCCTGCCCGAAGCGGTCGCCGAACTCGGACGTCCCCGGGACGCCCTTGGACGACTGGCTCACGAGCTGGACGCCGCCCCGGGGCACGGTGTTGTTGGTGCCGATGCCGTTGGGCGCGCCGTACTGCACGGTGACGTACCCGGCGCCTTCCTTGCCGTCGACGGTGCCGTCCGGGGCGCCGATGACGACGTCGTTGTAGCCGTCGCCGTCGAAGTCGCTGTTGCGGTCGGCCGCGGCGGTGCCGCCGGGCACACCCGCGAACGCGCTGGGCGCGGCCACGATGCCGGCGCCGGCCAGCAGCAGGAACGAGGCGGCTGCGACGGCGGCCGAGCCCGCGGTACGGCGGCCGGTGCGCATGGTGAAGCTCATGTCTGTTTCCCCCGTGAAAGGTTGATGGTCAGTCAGTTGGTCGGCTGGTCTGTTCCGACGCAGGGTTCGACACCGGTGTCCCCCGGGCAGTTGTGGTGCCCGGGAGGGC
>JABFXD010000261.1 GCA_013361925.1 Streptomyces sp.
GCCACGGTCCGCGCCCAGTCCGCGGTCCGGCCCCGCCACTCGGGGAAGGCGCAGTAGCGCGACCCGTCCCGCTCCACGCAGGTCTGCACCTGCTCGGGGTGGAGCGAGGCCCGCTCCCGGGCGGCCGTCACGTCCGGGGCGACCCCCTGGCCCTGGGCGACCGCGCCGAGGACCGTCAGCGCCAGCGCCCCGGCGAACCCGACCTGCACGGACCGGGCCCGAAGGCCGCCGCCGACCAGCACCGCGAGCAGCGCCACCGTCAGGCCGAGCGCGGCGAGATAGAGGGCGTGCCAGGCGGCGGGGCGGCCGATCAGGTCGGAGGGCAGGGTGTTGCTGCTGGCCACGCCTATGACCGGGGTCAGCCAGCGCGTCCAGCCCTCGTCGATGCCGGCGCCGGTGCTGAGCAGGAAGAGGAACAGGACGAAGACGACGACCAGGGGAGCCGTGAACGCCGTGCGCACCAGGCGGGCGAGCAGCACTCCGGCCGCCCCGAACGCCAGTACTGTCAGCGGCCCGACCAGCAGCTCGCCCGGCGAACCGTGCCCGAGCGCGCCGGGCCTGAGCGCCTGCCAGCCGAACTGCACGGCCACGCCCCCCGCGGTGAGCAGCGCGGCCGGGACCACGGACAGCAGATGCGCGGCCGTCCGGTGTGCCGTCGTCATCACCAGCACCGTGAAGTGCCGTTCCGTGTCGCGGCGGCGGGATCTCAGCACGGCCTGGTTCCCGGCCAGCAGGATCGCGAGGCCGACGAAGAGCGGGCCGCCCTGGGTGGCGCGGTCGGCGTCCTGGAGGGCCGGGTAGCCGTCCGCGTAGTCCAGGGCGCGCCACACGATCCAGGCCGCGTAGACGAGGAAGCCGAGGAGCACCGGGATGGTGGTGAGGAGCCGGCGCGCCTCGAAGCGGGCCAGGGCGAACACGGCCGGCCAGGGGTTGTGCGACTGCGTCTGTGTGGCGGTCGGGGCCGCCTCGATGACCGCGCTCATGCCGCCGCCACCTCCACGCCCGCGTCGTCGAGGGTGAGCAGGTAGCCGTCCTCCAGGGTGGGGTCGGCGAGGTCGGCGCCGGCGGGTGGGCTGCCCACATTGCGGAAGGAGCCGGTGCCGGTGCGCCAGCCCGCCTTCGCACCCGGGTCGCGTTCCGCGCTGTGCCACACGCGTCCGGCGGCCACCGCGGTCAGCTCGGCCGGGGTGCCGTCGAAGCGGATCCGGCCGCTCGCCATCACCACGACGCGGTGGCAGAGCATCGCCACGTCCTCCGTCTGGTGGGTGGACAGGAGCACGGTCCGGCCCTCGCCCGCCCGGGCGATCAACTCCCGGAAGCGCATGCGCTGTTCGGGGTCGAGGCCGACCGTCGGCTCGTCCAGGACCAGGAAACCGGGGTCGCCGACGAGCGCCGCCGCCAGCGCCACCCGCTGCCGCATACCGCCGGACAGCTTCTTGATGCGCTTGGCGCGGACGTCGGCCAGGTCGACCTCGTCGAGCGCGCGTCGCACCTCGCGATGGCGGGCGCCGCGGTCGGTGAGCTCCTTCAGGATCGCCACGTAGTCGACGAACTCGAAGGCCGTGAAGTCCGGGTGGAAGCCGGGGGTCTGGGGCAGATAGCCGAGCCGGCGCCGGACCTCCTGCCGGCCGCGCGCGGTGCCCGGGTCGTTCCCGAGCACCGTGAAGGCGCCGCGGTCTGCGGGGACGGCCGTGGCCAGCACCCGCAACAGGGTTGTCTTTCCCGCCCCGTTGGGGCCGAGCAGTCCGGTGACGCCTCGCGTCAGCCGCAGCGACACGTCGTCGAGGGCGCGGGTGCCGCCGTAATGGAGGCTGAGCCCCTCGGCGGAGACGGTGGGTGTCATACGGCACTCCTGTGGAAGACGTCGAAACGGTCACGTACGAGGAAGAGCAGGCCGACCGCGAGGGCGGCGACCGCCGCGGCGACGCTCTGGCCGGCCGCGGTGAACGGCACGAGCGGGCCGTCGCCGGCCCGGTCGGTGGCGACGAGCAGCGCGATCCACGCCCCGCCGACCAGGGACGGCGCGAGCACCGGGCCCAGGCGTGGGGTGAGCGCGAGGCCGGTCGCGGTCAGGGCGAGCGCGGGCAGCAGCCAGGCCAGCGCGCGCAGGCCGTAGGAGGGGAGGGCAAGGGTCGCCAGGCCGTTGAGGCCAAGGCCCGCGGCGAGCACCGCCACCGTGCGGATCATCAGCAGCCGGAAGCCGTGCACCGGGCTGACGACCGCCATCTCGTACGTCGGGTCCAGCGCGGGGCCGTACGACAGCGCGACGCCGGCGAGCGGGAGCAGCGGGGCGAGGGCCAGGAAGAGGGTCGGCGAGTCGGCCGTGTGGACGACGCCCACGGTGGTCAGCAGCAGGAACACCACCGCCGCCAGCCATGAGCGGCGCAGCACGGGTGTCGCCGTGAGCAACCGCGCGACATGGTCGGCGACGCCGAGCCGCACGAGCAGCGCCTCGAACAAACCCCTTCGGGGGACGTCGAGTTCGGCGTCGAGCCGCTCCCAGCCGGTGTCGAGGGCGACCGGGTCGCTCACCGAGGCGAGCGTCTCGCGGCACTGCGCGCAGGACATCAGGTGCGTGTCGGCGGACCAGAGCCGGGGCGCCGCCAACTCGCCCCGGGCGTAGGCCCGTAGATCCTCGGCATCCACATGCCACGTCATGCCGCCACCTCCGTCGTCCGCCCACGGCTCCGCAGAGCCGGGCCCCGTCCGTCCATCCGCCCGCTCATGCCAGCGCCTCTCGCAGTTGCTTGCGGGCCCGCAGTGCCCGCGTCTTGACCGTCCCCGGCGGAATGCCCAGGACGACGGCGGCCTCGCGGGTGGTCAGTCCGTCGATGACCGTCGCCTGGAGGACCGCGCGGAGTTCGGGGGAGAGCCGGACCAGCGCGCCCGCGAGGTCCCCGTGCTCCACCCCCGCGAGCACGCGCTCCTCCGCGGACGCCTCGTGGCGATGCCGCAGCCGGGCCAGCGCCTGCCGCATCCGGCCCCGCGCCCCGTCGCCGCGCAGCGCGTCGACCAGTCGCCGTGACCCGATCCGCCACAGCCAGCCGGTCACGTCCCCGTCCTCCCGGTAGCGGGCCGTGCCGCGCCAGATCGCGAGGAAGGTCTCCTGCACGACGTCGTCGACTATCCCGGGGTCGGCGCACCGGCCCCGCAGTCGCGCGGTCAGCCAGGGCGCGAACCGCCGGTACAGCTCCTCGAAGGCGCGCCGGTCCCCGTCCGCCGCGGCCCGCAGCAGATCCCCGTCGCTTCTCGTCTCGCTCACACCCCCTCATCGCACGAGCCCCACCGATCGGTTCACGGATTCGGGCTTGACTTTGTGGCCACCTTTGAACCACCCTTTCACTACTCAATTAGTGAAAGGGTGGTTGTACGGGTGCTCGAGTACCGCATCGACCGGCACTCCGGCGTCGCCACGTACGTGCAGATCGTGCAACAGACGAAACAAGCGCTACGCCTGGGCCTGCTGGAACCCGGCGACAAGCTGCCCACGGCCCGTGAGGTCGTCGAGGCAACCGCCATCAATCCGAACACCGTGCTCAAGGCCTACCGGGAGCTGGAGCGCGAGGGACTGGTCGAGGCCCGCCGCGGGCTCGGCACCTTCGTGCGCCGCGGCCTCGGCGCCGCCCCCGCCGACTCGCCCCTGCACACCGAGCTGGAGGACTGGACCGCGAAGGCCCTCGAGTCCGGCCTCGACCGGGACGACGTGGCGGCACTCTTCACCGCCGTCCTCGACAAGCACTTCTCGGCGC
>JABFXD010000087.1 GCA_013361925.1 Streptomyces sp.
GCCCGCCAGGTCATGAAGGCCGCCACCCGCAACGGCGTCTTCCGGGCGGCGGTGTCGGACGCGGGGCTGACGGTGGTCACCGAGCACAGCTCGACCTCGGTGGGCTTCGCGGCCCAGCCTCGCTACCGGGAGACCAAGGACCTGTTCGTCCTGTACAGCGACGACAAGAACGCCACCTGCTTCACGGTGCTGCCCAAGCGGGGCGTCGCCGACCCCGCCGACGTGGACCGGCTGCGGGGGATCCTCGACCGGAACCTGACCCGGGTCTGAGTCGTCAGCCGGCGGCTGCCGCCGCGCAGTCGGCGCACGTACCGAAGATCTCCACGGTGTGCGCCACATTGACGTAACCGTGCTCCGCCGCGATGGCCTCGGCCCACTTCTCCACCGCGGGTCCCTCGACCTCCACGGCCTTGCCGCAGACGCGGCAGACCAGGTGGTGGTGATGGTCGCCGGTGGAGCAGCGGCGGTAGACGGACTCGCCGTCGGAGGTGCGCAGGACGTCGACCTCACCGGCGTCGGCGAGGTTCTGGAGCGTGCGGTAGACCGTGGTCAGGCCGACCGAGTCGCCCTTGTGCTTGAGCATGTCGTGGAGTTCCTGCGCGCTGCGGAACTCGTCGACCTCGTCCAGGGCCGCCGCGACGGCAGCCCGCTGCCGGGTCGAACGGCCCTTCACGGGCGGTCCAGCGGTCGTCACCGGTTGCCTCCTCCACACCTACTGCGTCTGCCGGGCCATTGTGCCAGCCCCGACTGTGCCCAGTCAGACGCCGACCTTGTCGGTGCCCTCCCGGCTGGCCGGAATCACACACTCCGCGGGGTCCCCGGCGGCTCGGGCCGCGGCTGCGGCGCGGGCCCGGCGGCGGGCCAGCGGGGTGGCCAGGGCGGTGGTCAGGATGAACGCAGCGATGGTCAGCAGGACGATCGTCGCGCCGGGCGGGACGTCCTGGTAGTACGAGGTGACCGTGCCGCTGATGGTGACCGTGACGCCGATGGCGACCGCGATCGCGAAGGTCGCCGCGAAACTGCGGCTGAGCTGCTGCGCCGCCGCCACGGGGACGACCATGAGCGCCGAGACCAGCAGCAGGCCCACCACTCGCATGGCGACCGTCACCGTCACCGCCGCCGTGACCGCGGTGAGCAGGTTCAGGGCGCGCACCGGCAGACCCGTGACCCGGGCGAACTCCTCGTCCTGGCTGACCGCGAAGAGCTGGCGGCGCAGACCCAGGGTGACCAACACCACGAAGGCCGCGAGCAGACAGATCGCCGTCACGTCCGACTGCGACACCGTCGACAGGGAGCCGAAGAGGTACGAGGTGAGGTTGGCGTTGGAGCCGGTGGGCGCGAGGTTGATGAACATCACGCCGCCGGCCATGCCGCCGTAGAAGAGCATCGCGAGGGCGATGTCGCCGCGGGTCTTGCCGTACCAGCGGATCAGCTCCATGAGCACCGCGCCGAGGACGGAGACGAGGGTCGCCATCCACACCGGGGAGGTGTTCAGCAGGAAGCCGAGGCCGACGCCGGTCATCGCCACATGGCCGATGCCGTCGCCCATGAGGGCCTGGCGGCGCTGGACGAGGTAGATGCCCACGGCCGGGGCGGTGATGCCGACCAGGACGGCGGCGAGCAGGGCCCGCTGCATGAAGGCGTAGTCGAGGATCTCCATCAGCTCAGCAGTCCCGTGTGGATCGGCGCGTGGTCGTGCTCGTGGGGGTGGACGTGGTCGTGGCCGGGCAGCGCGTGCTGGCCGACGGCCTTCGGGGGCGGTCCGTCGTGCAGGACGCAGCCGTCGCGCAGGACGACCGCGCGGTCGATCAGGGGCTCCAGGGGGCCCAGTTCGTGCAGCACCAGCAGGACCGTCGTACCGGCCGCGACCTGCTCCTCCAGGGTGTGCGCGAGCACCTCCTGGCTGGCCAGGTCGACGCCCGCCATCGGCTCGTCCATGATCAGCAGTTCGGGTTCGGCGGCCAGGGCCCGGGCGATCAGCACCCGCTGGTGCTGGCCGCCGGACAGCGCGTCCACCGAGTCCTTCGCGCGGTCCCCCATGCCGACCAGCTCCAGGGCCCGGCGCACGGCCTCGCGGTCGGCCTTGCGGAGCACGCCGAAGCGGGCGCGGGAGAGACGGCCCGAGGAGACGACCTCGGTGACCGTCGCCGGGACGCCGCCCGCGGCCGTGGTGCGCTGCGGGACATAGCCGACGCGCGCCCAGTCCCTGAAGGCCCTGCGCGGGGTGCCGAACAGCCGTATCTCGCCCTCGGCGAGCGGCACTTGGCCGATGATGCTGCGGATGGCCGTCGACTTGCCGGAGCCGTTGGCGCCGAGCAGCGCGACGACCTCACCGCGGTTCACGGTGAGGTCGATGCCGCGCAGGACGGGCCGCGAACCCAGGTCGGCGCGGACACCGCGCAGGGAGATGACGGGCTCGGACACAGACTCCTCCGGGTGGATCATTTGGCGCCTAGCGCGCTCTGCAGCGCCTTGAGGTTGGACTCCATGACCTGGAAGTAGTCGTCGCCCTTGGACTTGGCGGTGATGCCCTCGATCGGGTCGAGGACGTCCGTCTTCAGGTTGGCGTCGGAGGCGATGGTCTTCGCGGTCTTGTCGCTGACGAGCGTCTCGTAGAACACGGTGGTGACGCCGTCGGCCTTGGCCATCTTCTCAAGGTCCTTGACGCGGTTGGCGCTGGGCTCCGACTCGGGGTCGAGGCCGTTGATGGCCTCCTCGGTCAGGCCGTAGCGCTCGGCGAGGTAGCCGAAGGCGGCGTGGGTGGTGACGAACACCTTGGTCCTGGTGTCGGCGAGCCCGTCCTTGAACTGGGTGTTGAGGCCGTCGAGCCGCTTGACCAGGGCCGCGGTGTTCTTCTTGTAGTCGGCCGCGTGGTCCGGGTCGGCCTTCTCGAAGGCCTTGCCGACGCCCTCGGCGACCTGGGCGTAGCGCACCGGGTCGAGCCAGATGTGCGGGTCGAGACCGGCCAGCTCCTCGTTGGCGTGGTCGTCGTGCTCGGCCGCGTGGCCGCCGACCTCGTTGCCGTGCTTCTCCAGCGTGGTGAGGGAGGCGGCGTCGATCTTGGTCTTGACCTCGGACTGGGCCACCGCGTCGTCGACGGAGGGCTGGAGGTTCTTGAGGTAGAGCACCGCGTCGGACTCCTGGAGCTGCGCGGTCTGCTTGGCGCTGATCTCCAGGTCGTGCGGCTCCTGGCCGGGCTCGGTGAGGCTGGAGACGTTCACGTGGTCCCCGCCGATCTGCTCGGCGAGGAAGGCCATCGGATAGAACGAGGCGACGACGTCGAACTTGTCGGTGTTGCCGGCGGCGCTCGCGCCGGAGCACGCGGTGAGGGTCCCGAGGCCGAGGGCGGTGACGGCCGCGAGGGCGATCCCGGATATGTGCTGTCGTCGTACGTTCATGACAGTCATTTTCAACAAATATGGAAACCGTTGTCAACAAGCCTGGGTAAGGGGCCGGTGAGAGTGGTGCGGAGCCGAACCGATTTGATACCGGGGGTGGCCCCGCCGGTAACCTGAGGCATTCGCTGCCGTACACCCGTCATGAAGAGAGCACCGTGGCCGCCGACAAGATCGACACCATCGTCAGCCTGAGCAAGCGCCGTGGCTTCGTTTTCCCTTGTAGTGAGATCTACGGCGGTCAGCGCGCCGCCTGGGACTACGGGCCGCTGGGTGTCGAGCTCAAGGAGAACCTCAAGCGCCAGTGGTGGCGCTACATGGTGACGTCGCGCGAGGACGTCGTCGG
>JABFXD010000339.1 GCA_013361925.1 Streptomyces sp.
CGGCGGCACGGCCGGCATCGTCACCATCGAGGACATCCTTGAGGAGATCGTCGGCGAGATCACCGACGAGTACGACCGTGAACTGCCGCCGGTGAAGGAGCTGGGCGACGACCGCTTCCGGGTCACCGCCCGCCTCGACATCACCGACCTGGGCGAGCTGTACGGCCTGGACGAGTACGACGACGAGGACGTGGAGACGGTCGGCGGACTGCTCGCGAAAGCCCTCGGCCGCGTCCCGATCGCCGGCGCCTCGGCCGTCGTGGACCTGCCCGACGAGCGTGCGCTGCGGCTGACCGCGGAGGCCGCGGCCGGACGGCGGAACAAGATCGTGACCGTGCTGGTGGAGCCCGTAGAGGTCCCCAAGGAGGACGAGTGACCCCGCAGGAGCTGCGCACCCTCTGCCTCTCCTTCAACGCGGCCGTGGAGGACTTCCCCTTCTCGCCGGAGGTCTCGGTCTTCAAGGTGCTGGGCAAGATGTTCGCGCTGTCCTGGCTGGACAACCGCCCGCTGACGGTGAACCTCAAGTGCGACCCGGAGGACGCGGTCCGGCTCCGGGGCGAGTACGAGGGCCTGATCATCCCCGGCTACCACATGAACAAGCGCCACTGGAACACCGTCACGGTCGACGGCGAGCTCCCGGACCGGCTGGTCCGGGAGCTCGTGGAGGACTCGTACGACCTGGTCGTGGCCGGCCTACCGCGCGCCGAGCGCCTCCGCCTCGACCGCCCCTGAACGACGGGTTCGCAGGCCTACGGCGACCAGCGCTGCGGTGACCAGGACGACCGCCGCGTCGATCGCGACGACCGTGCGGACCCCGGACAGCAGGTCACCGGAGGTCGTCGCCAGGACGCCCAGCAGCGGGATGCCGATCGTGATGCCGACCTGCTGGGTCGAGGTGACCAGACCGGTCGCCAGGCCCTGCTCCTCGTCCGGCACGCCCGAGGTGACGGTCAGGCCGTACGAGATGATCGCGCCGAGGTGGAACATGCTGGCCAGCGAGACCGCCGCGACGGCCAGCCAGACCGAGGCGTTGCCCGCCCCGAGGCCCAGCAGCGCGGCGACCAGGACGCCCTGGCCGGTGAGGGAGACGACCAGCGTGCGGCGGGCGCCGCCGAGCAGGCCGATGACCCGCGGGGTGTACACGCCCGCCACCACCGACAGCACACCCTGCACACCGAAGACGAGGCCCGTCTCGAAGGCCGACAGGTGCAGGACCTCCTGGAGGTACAGGGTCAGCACGAAGACGATCGTCGACATCATCGAGAAGGTGACCAGACCGCCCAGGTTGCCCCACGCCACCGTGCGGCGGCGCAGCATCGGCAGGGAGACCAGCGGGGCCGCGGCGCGGGACTCGACGAGGACGAACGCCGTGAGCAGGACGAGGCCGGCGACCAGGGTGACGAGGACGTCGGTGCGGGCGAAGCCGTGGTCGGCGGCCGTCGACAGGGCGTAGATCAGCGAGAGCAGACCGCCGGTGACGGTGATCGCGCCGGGGATGTCCAGGCGGGGGCGGTCCGGGGTGCGGGACTCCGGCAGCAGGCCGGGGGCGAGCGGCAGGACGAGCAGCGCGAACAGGGTCAGCAGGCCCATCGTGGAGCGCCAGCCGAAGGCGTCGGTGAGCACGCCGCCCGCCACCATGCCGACGGTGTAACCGAGGGACAGCAGCGTGCCCGAGATGCCGAGCGCGCGGTCACGGGCCGGGCCCTCGGGGAAGGTGGTGGTGAGCAGGGACATGCCGGTGGGCACGATGGCCGCCGCGCCCACACCTTGCAGTGCGCGTCCGGCGAGGAACGACGCCGGGTCCCAGGCGAACGTCGCCAGCAGGGAGGCCGCGCCGAACAGGGCGAGGCCGCTGAGGAACAGCTTGCGGCGGCCGTACAGGTCACCGATCCGGCCGAAGAGGAGCAGGAAGCCGCCGGAGGGCAGCGCGAACGCGGTGACCGCCCACTGCAGTGCGGACTGGCTCATGCCGAGGTCCGCGCCGAGCACGGGGAGGGCGACGTTCAGGACGGAGAAGTCGAGGGCGACCATGAACTGGGCCGCGCACAGGACGAAGAGGACGAGCTTGTCGCGGTGCGAGAGCCGTGCCGCGGGGACGGTCCCGGTGTGGGTCCCGGTGTCGGTGGTGGTTGAGGATGCGGTGTCGATCGCCATGGGTAAGAGCCTCGCGGCGGCGGAATAGCCGTGGGGAGACGGAAGTTGTCCTGGTGGTGGCACCACCAGGCAACGGCGGCGGTACGAGGGGGACGAGTTCGTGGTGGCGGAGGCTGTCCAGCGGCGGCAGGAGCTGCGGGAGTTCCTGATGAGCCGGCGGGCCCGGGTCACGCCGGCCGAGGCCGGACTTCCGGACGGCGGGGCGCGGCGCCGGACGCCGGGACTGCGGCGCGAGGAGGTCGCGGTGCTGGCCGGGGTGGGCGCGTCCTGGTACCAGTGGCTGGAGCAGGGCCGGGACATCTCGGTCTCGCCCCAGGTCGTGGACTCCGTGGCACGCGTACTGCGGCTGAGCGGCGCCGAGCGACGGCATCTGTACGTCCTCGCCGGGCTCAACCCGCCCGTGCCCGAGGTGGAGCCGGACCGGCGGGACATGTGCGACGGGCTGCGGCGGATGATCGACGCGTGGATGCCGTATCCGGCGCACATCATGGACCTCTACTACAACTGCGTGCTCTACAACGACGCCGCCGCGATGGTCCTCGGGATGCGGCCCGACATCACGCAGAACTGTCTCGTCGACTTCTTCACCGACCCGATGTACCGCTCCCGCTCCAAGAGCTGGGAGCAGAACGCGCGCACGGTGGTGGCCCAGTTCCGGGCGGCCTCGGCCGCGCGCCCCGACGACGAGGGGTTCCGGCAGGTGCTGGCGGAGGTGTCGGAGGCGAGCGAGGAGTTCGTCGCGCTCTGGAACGAGCGGGACATCGAGGACGCCGGGCAGATCCGCAAGGAGCTGGATCATCCGGTGGTGGGGCTGCTTCAGGTCGAGTCGAGCGTGCTGAAGATGCCGGTACGGCCGGATCTGTCGGTCGTGCTGCACACGCCGATGGACGAGGTGACGGCGCAGAAGCTGGAGTGGCTGGCGTCGCCGGAGGGGCGGCGGGGCGCGATGTACCCCGTGGCCGGGTGAGCTCCGGCGGGATACGGGTACGTATCCTCGGCTCATGACCGACAGCGCGCTTGATCCCGAGGACCGCAAGATCGTGACCCTGGCCCGTTCCGCGCGGGCGCGTAACGGGGTGCCCGAGGGGGCGGCGGTACGGGACGACACCGGCCGTACGTATGTGGCGGGGACCGTGGCCCTGGACTCGTTGCAGCTGAGCGCGTTGCAGACGGCTGTGGCGATGGCGGTGGCGTCCGGGGCGAAGTCGCTGGAGGCCGCGGCGCTGGTGACGGCGGCGGAGACGGTCTCGGTCGCGGACCGGGCCGCGGTGCGGGATCTCGGCGGGGCGTCGACGCCGGTGCTGCTGGCGGGGCCGGACGGGGTGGTCCGGGGGACGGTGACGGCGGGCTGAGAGAGGCGGGCCGACGCCGCCCCTACGGGTCGGCTGGAATTGAACCTTGCCGTGTTCAGTCTCTCGCGCATCAATGGAATCGGTAGTTCCGACGGTCCGTCAGGTTCTCACCGTCACCCCCCACGCGGCGCGTCCCGCACCACGCCTCGCAAGCGGACCGTTCGGGCTTCTCCCGTCCATCCCCACATGGCAGTTTCCCGATACGGGAAGGGAGTCGGAACCCCATGAGAGGCA
>JABFXD010000633.1 GCA_013361925.1 Streptomyces sp.
GCTGTCGTAGACGGGCACGTCGAATATCTCGGCCTCGTGCCGCGCGACGGCCGCGACGAGGGCGCCCCAGTCGACGACCTGCGGGTCACCCGGGGTCTTCTGTTCGGCGAGCATGAGGAGCCAGGCGAGGTCGATTCTCAGGTTGTCGCTCAAGGGGTCAGCGACGTCCCTCGCGCTCGGCGCCGAACTCCTCGGCGAACACGTTCTCGTACTGCTTCATGAAGTCGGCGGCGGCCTCGACGAAGGTCTGTCCGACCTCCCCGGCATCCTGCCTGACCAGCTCTTCGATGTAGCGGTTGACGCTCATGCCGCGGGCCAGGGCGCGTTCGCGAGCCGCGCGGGCGGTGCCCTCGTCCACCCGTACGTTCAGCTGGGTCTTCGCCATACCTCGACGCTAGCGCCGGACCGCTAGCACAGGCAAGAGGGTCCGCCCGCGGGTGGAGATTGCCCCTTACACCGGTATCAGGGGCCCGACCTGGGGTGGAGACGGCCCTGCACTCCAGGGGGATACCGGGTGTGGGCGGGGTCACACTACGCTCGGCCGGGAGTCCGTACGTCCGAGCGAGGAGGCAGTCTTGTCCACATCTGCTGCGGAGCACGTCCCCGGCCATGCGTCGGCCGACGGTGTCGCGGCCCGCGCCCGCGGACTGACCAAGGCGTACGGCTCGGGCGAGACCACGGTGCTGGCCCTCGACTCGGTGGACGTGGAGATCGCGCGCGGTCGCTTCACCGCGGTCATGGGGCCGTCCGGCTCCGGGAAGTCGACCCTGATGCACTGCCTGGCCGGGCTCGACAACGTGTCCGCCGGTCAGGTCTGGCTCGGCGACACCGAGATCACGGGCCTGAAGGAGCGCGAGCTGACGCGGCTGCGGCGGGACCGGATCGGGTTCATGTTCCAGTCGTTCAACCTGATCCCGACGCTGAACGCGGCCGAGAACATCACCCTGCCCATGGACATCGCGGGCAAGAAGCCCGACGAGAAGTGGCTGGACCAGGTCATCGACACGCTCGGGCTGCGGGACCGGCTGGGGCACCGGCCCGCCCAGCTGTCCGGCGGTCAGCAGCAGCGGGTGGCGTGCGCGCGGGCGCTGGCCTCCCGGCCCGAGCTGATCTTCGCGGACGAGCCGACCGGCAACCTCGACTCGCGGGCCGGTCTGGAGGTGCTCGGCTTTCTGCGCGACGCCGTGGACGACCTCGGGCAGACCGTCGTCATGGTCACCCACGACCCGGGCGCCGCCGCCCACTCCGACCTGGTGCTCTTCCTCGGGGACGGACGGATCGTCGACCGGATGGAGCGGCCGACGGCGGAGGCGGTGCTGGAGCGGATGAAGCGGTTCGACGTGATCCGCGGCCAGGTGGACGCCCCCGAAGGCCAGGCCGACGCCATCGCCTCCCCCGACGTCTCCCTCGACAAGGACTGAACCGGTGCTGAAGGCGACGCTCCGCAGCTTCCTCGCGCACAAGGGACGGCTGTTGCTGTCCGCGCTGGCCATCGTCCTGTCCGTGGCGTTCGTCGCGGGCAGCCTGATCTTCTCCGACACGGTGACCCGCACCTTCGACCGGCTCTTCGCCTCCACGTCCGCCGACGTGACGGTGGAGCCGAAGGACGACCTCGACTCCCAGGTGCCGACCGGCGAGGCCCGCACCCTGCCCGCCTCCCTCGCGGCCCAGGTCGCGAAGGTCGACGGCGTCGCCTCCACCCATCCGGACGTGAGCGTCGAGAACATCACGGTCGTCGACGGTGACAACGAGTCGGTCGGCCCGACCACCGGCGCCCCCACCATCGCCTCCGACTGGTACGTCACCGACCGCAGCCCCTTGAAGCTCACCTCCGGCCATGCCCCGCGCGGCGCCGCCGAGGCCCTCCTTGACGCGGACACCGCCGACAAGAAGCACGTGAAGATCGGTGACACCCTGACCGTGCTGGCCCAGCCGGGCACGTTCAAGGTCCGGATCGTCGGCATCGCCACCTTCACCACGACCAACCCGGGCGCGGCCCTCGTCTTCCTCGACCCGGCCACCGCCCCGGACCAGCTGCTCGGCTCGCCGGACAAGGCGACGAGCGTCTCGGTGGACGCGGCCCCCGGGGTGAACGACGCCCAACTCAAGAAGCGGATCGCCGCGGTGCTGGACACGGGCGCCTATGACGTGAAGACCGCCGACGAGCAGGCCAAGTCCGCCTCGGAGGACCTCGGCGGATTCCTGGACGTCATCAAGTACGTGATGCTCGGCTTCGCCGGGATCGCGGTGCTGGTCGGCGTGTTCCTGATCGTCAACACGTTCTCCATGCTGATCGCCCAGCGCACCCGGGAGTTGGGCCTGCTCCGGGCGCTCGGCGCGGACCGCCGGCAGGTGCGCCGGTCGGTGCTGACCGAGGCGATCCTGCTCGGCCTGGTCGGCTCGACGCTGGGCCTGGCGGCGGGCATCGGGCTCGCGGCCGGCCTCATCAAGCTGATGGGTGTCTTCGGGATGAACCTCAAGACCACCGAGATGGTGGTCGGTTGGGGAACTCCCGTGGCGGCGTACGTCGTCGGGGTCGGCGTCACCTTCGTGGCGGCGTATCTGCCGGCGCGGCGGGCGGCGGGTGTCTCGCCGATGGCGGCGCTCGCGGACGCCGAGATCGCGGGCATCGGCAAGCCGCTCAGGACGCGGGCGGTCGTGGGCTCGATCGTCGGAGCGCTCGGCGCGGCGGCACTGGTGGGCTGTGCGACGGCGACCAAGACGTCCTCGTCGGCCTCCCTGCTGGGCCTCGGCGTCGTCCTCACGCTCATCGCGACGGTGATCGCGGGTCCGCTGCTGGTCCGCCCGGTGATCCGGGTCCTGGGCGCCGCCTTCCCGGCCCTCTTCGGCTCGATCGGCCGGATGAGCCAGCGCAACGCCCTGCGCAATCCCCGCCGTACGGGCGCCACCGCGGCGGCCCTGATGGTGGGCCTCGCGCTGGTCGGTGGCATGTCGGTGGCGAGCGCGTCGATGTCGAAGTCCTTCGACCAGCAGATCGACAAGACGCTGGGCGCCGACTTCGTCGTCCAGAACAGCAACTTCGTGCCGTTCTCGCAGACCGTCACGGACGCCGTGCGCGACACCGAGGGCGTCGGACTCGTCGTACGGCAGCGGTTCGCGCCGCTCGCGGTGCGGCTGCCGGACGGCAAGCGCGTCGAGACGACCGCCGCGGGCTACGACGACAAGGTGGACGACGTCGCCCATGTCACGTACGCGGACGGGGACTCGGCGGCGGCGCTGGCGCCCGGCAGCCTGGGCATGGACGTGGACTTCGCCAGGGACCACGACGTGCGGATCGGCGACACGATCCCCGTGGAGTTCCCGGGCGGGCAGCGCACGCAGATGAAGGTCGCCGCCCTCACCGACCAGGACGGCTCCGACGGCTTCGGCATGCAGGGCGGGCTGTTCTTCGGCATCGCCACGGCGGAGAGGTACGTGCCGGGCGGCCAGGACTCCGCGCTCTACGTCAACGCCGCCTCCGGCACGAACGCCGACCAGTTGCGGGCCCGGCTGGACAAGTCCCTCGACCCCTATCCGCAGGTCCAGGTCCGTGACCTCGCCGACTACAAGAAGCTGGTCCACGATCAGATCGCCGTCCTGCTCTACCTGGTGTACGCGCTGCTCGGCCTCGCGATCGTCATCGCGGTGCTCGGTGTCGTCAACACCCTTGCCCTGTCGGTGGTGGAGCGCACCCGGGAGATCGGCCTGCTGCGCGCGATCGGGCTCGCCCGCCG
>JABFXD010000522.1 GCA_013361925.1 Streptomyces sp.
CCGACCACGAACGCGATGATCGTCGCGAAGATCGTCGGCCCCCACTCCACATGGCCGCCCTCCAGCGCGTCCTTGGTCTCGAAGAGGCCGGACGCCAGCACCGCGGGGATGGCCAGGAGGAAGGAGTAACGGGCCGCGGCCTCGCGCTTGTACCCCATGAAGAGGCCGCCGCTGATGGTGGCGCCGGAGCGGGAGACGCCCGGGATGAGGGCGCAGGCCTGGCAGAGACCGAAGATCAGGCCGTCCCGCACGCCCAGGTCCTCGAGGGACTTGCGCTGCGTCGGCGCCCGGTGCTTGCCGCCGCTCTCGTCGCGGGCGGCCATGCGGTCGGCGATGCCGATGACGATGCCGACGACGATGAGCATGGTCGCGGTGATCCGCAGATCGCGGAAGGGGCCCTCGATCTGGTCCTTGAGCGTGATGCCGAGCAGGCCGATCGGGATCGAGCCGACGATCACCAGCCAGCCCATCTGGGCGTCGTGGTCACTGCGCAGCGCCTTGTTGGTCAGCGACCGGAACCAGGCCGAGATGATCCGCCCGATGTCCTTGCGGAAGTAGATCAGCACGGCGGCCTCGGTGCCGATCTGGGTGATCGCCGTGAAGGCCGCTCCCGGGTCCTCCCACTCCGCGAAGGCCGCGGTCAGTCGCAGATGCGCGCTGGAGGAGACGGGCAGGAACTCGGTGAGCCCCTGGACGAGTCCGAGGACGAGCGATTCAAACCAAGACATGGAGGTACGGAGTCCAAGCGCTGATCGTGGGAGGAGCGACGGGCACACCGAACCGTGGGGTCACGGTGATCGCGGGTGCGGAGGGAAGCCTAGCGTCCGGTGGTGACGGGCCCGGCACAGGGGCTTCGTGGGGCACCGGTGACCAGGGTGTGAGAAGAGCCCGTGAGCTGGGCTACGACCTGTTGACCGGTCATAGTGTCGCCGCTTAGGTTGCTGCGGAGAGAAAGCGCTTGCTGGCCGGGTGGCAGGCGTCGGCGCCGTCTGCCGTTCGTTCGAGGAGTGCTGATCACGCCCATGTCCCCCCTCACTCCCTTGGACGGTCGCCGTATCCGCGCGGCCGTCATCGGCACCGGCGCCATCGCGCGCGGCTCCCATCTGCCCGCGCTGGCCACGCTCGCCGACGAGGGCGAGACCGAGGTGGTCGCCGCGGTGGACATCGACGCCGCCGCCGTCGAGGCGTTCTGCGCGGCGGGCGGGGTCCCGCACGCCTACACCGACCTCGACCGCATGCTGCGCGAACAGCGGCCCGACCTGGTCACCATCTGCACCCCGCCCACCCTGCACCGCGACCAGAGCATCGCCGCGCTGCGCGCCGGGGCCTGGGTCTGGTGCGAGAAGCCGCCGGTGCCGACCCTGGCCGACTACGCCGCGGTGGAGGCCGAGGAGGGGGCGGAGAGCGGTCCGTACTCCTCCATCGTCTTCCAGCACCGCTTCGGTTCCGGCAGCCGGCATGTGCGCCGGCTGCTCGCCGAGGGGGCCCTCGGCCGGCCGCTGGTCGTCCACTGCCAGACCACCTGGTACCGCGACACCGCCTACTACTCCGTGCCCTGGCGGGGCCGCTGGGCGACCGAGGGCGGCGGCCCCGCCATGGGTCACGGCATCCACCAGATGGACCTCATGCTGGACCTGCTGGGTCCGTGGAGCGAGGTCCGCGCCATGGCCGGGCGGCTGGTGCACGACGTGGAGACCGAGGACGTCTCCACCGCCCTGGTCCGCTTCGAGAACGGCGCCATGGCGACGATCGTGAACAGCGTCCTGAGCCCCGACGAGGTCAGCCGCATCCGCATCGACTGCGAGCGCGCGACCGTCGAACTCACCCATCTGTACGGCCACTCCAACGCGAACTGGCACATCACCCCGGCCGCCGACGTGCCGGGCGACGAGGCCGACGCCTGGCGGGACTTCGGCGCGGACGTGCCCAGCTCGCACCTGGAGCAGCTGCGCGAACTCGTCGCGAGCATGCGGGCCGGCGAACGCCCGCGCGGCAGCGGAGCCGACGGACGCACCAGCCTCGAACTGGTCGCCGCGCTCTACAAGTCGGCGTTCACGGACGTCACCGTCAAGGCGGGCGAGATCGGCCCGGGCGACCCGTTCCACACGGCCATGCACGGCGACGCCCCCGGCTGGGCACCGGCCGCCGAGGTGGCCGTATCCGCCGTATCCTCCGAAAACGTCGCGTCCGGTGAGGAGGTACCCGCATGAGCGCACTGCGCATCGTCCACGCGCACGGCGACCGGATCACCGTGGCCGACCCGGTCACCGGCGTCGAGCTGCTCGCGTACGTGTACCGGCCGGAGGCGGCGTGGGAGGCCCCCAAGCCGTACATCCACCCGCTGCGGACCCTGGCCGGCGACGTCGTCACCGACTACCGGCCCAACGACCACCGCTGGCACAAGGGCCTGTCCCTGACCGCCTCGCACGTGTCGGGTGCCAACCTGTGGGGCGGCAACTCCTATGTGCACGGCGAGGGGTACGTCGAACTCCCCGAGCGCGTCGGCTCCATGGCCCACGTCGGCTTCGACGAGGTCGCCGCGCACGACGACCGGGTCGTCATCGCCGAGCGCCTCACCTGGCACCCGTACAGCGGCGAGCTGTGGGCCGACGAGGTGCGCCGGATCGAGATCCACGACGTCGACCAGGAGTCCCGCTCCTGGGCGCTGACCTGGACGAGCGCCATCACCAACCGGCGCGACGAGCCGCTGCGCCTCGGCAGCCCGACCACCGCCGGACGCGAACTCGCTGGATACACCGGCCTGTTCTGGCGCGGTCCGCGCGCCTTCCGCGACGGCCGGATCACCGCCCCGGACGCCGAGGGCCCGGAGCTGCTCGGCGCCCAGGCGCCCTGGCTGGCCTTCTCCGGCGAGCACGACGGCACGGACGGCCACGCCACCCTCGTCTTCGAGCACGCCCCCGAGAACGACCACCTCGGCACCCGGGGCGCCCACCCGGCCCACTGGTTCGTCCGCAACGACCCCTTCGCCGGCGTCGCCCCCTCCTGGGCCTTCTACGACGAGCTCGAACTCGCCCCGGGCGCCACCCTCACCCGCCGCTACCGCGTCGTCGTCGCCGACGGCGCCTGGCAGCGGGAGGAGATCGCCAAGTACCTGGACACCCACCCGTGGTGACCCCGTACACGGGACTCCCCGGCGGGGTCGCCGTCTCGCACCTGTGTGTCTACGACTGGCCCGCCGCCGACGGTCTGCACGGCGGAACTCCCCATATGCACCTGACCTGTTCGGAGGCGTACGTCGTCACCGGCGGCCGGGGTGCCGTGCAGACCCTCACGACGGCCGGGTACGAGGTCACGCCCCTCGTACCCGGCACGGTCGCCCGGTTCACGCCGGGCACCATCCACCGGCTGGTCAACGAGGGCGGGCTGCGGATCACCGTCCTCATGCAGAACAGCGGACTGCCGGAGGCGGGGGACGCGGTGCTGACCCTGCCGGCGGAGTATCTGACCGACCCGGAGACGTACGCCGCCGCGACCACGATCCCGGCGGACGCGTCCGAGGCGGAACGGGAGCGGATCGCCCGGGCCCGGCGCGACCTCGCCCTGGAGGGGTACCGGCTGTTGCGGGCGGCTCCCGAAGGGCTGGCCGACTTCCATCGGGCCGCCGCCGCGCTCGTCCGGCCCCGGCTCGCCGAGTGGCGGGAACGCTGGAAGAACGGTGCGGCCGCTGCCGCCGCGGCCACGGGGGAGCAGCTGGACCGCCTCGAAC
>JABFXD010001069.1 GCA_013361925.1 Streptomyces sp.
CCGCCTGCGCGACAGCGACCGCAAGCTGGTCCGCCAGCTTCAGCGGCAGTACGTGGAGCTGTGGGTGGAGGTCGTCCGCGAGGTGTATCCCGGGGTGGCGGAACCGACGGCCCGCTCCGCCGTGCACTCGGTCTTCGGCCTGTTGAACTCGACCCCGCATCTGGGGCGCCCGGGGGCGCTGCCGGGACGGGCCGTCACGGCGGAGCTGCTGCACCGGATGGCCCGGGGGGCGTTCGGGGCGGCGGGGGAGTGACGAGCGTTACGGACGGGTTCCCCTGGACGGCTCTCGCTACCGGCCGGTACGGTTGGATCTGAGCAAGCGCTTAGCCAAAGGGACCGCAACCATCAATCGAGCAACCCCTACGGCGAGCAACCACATCCGCGAGAGCGGCGCCGGTTTAGGCGCAGAGAGGGGCCGGCGGTGCGCCGTACGGTGTTCAACGAGGATCACGAGGCGTTCCGGGAGACCCTCCGGGCCTTCATCGAGGCCGAGGTCGTCCCCGTTTACGACGAGTGGTTCGCGGCCGGCCAGGCGCCGCGCGAGTTCTACTACAAGCTCGCCGAGCTGGGCCTCTTCGGCATCAACGTGCCGGAGGAGTTCGGCGGCGCCGGCATCGACTCGTACAAGTTCGAGGCCGTGATGTACGAGGAGACGGCCCGCGCGGGCGTCCACTTCGGCGGCTCCGGTGTGCATGTGCTGCTCGCCCTGCCCTACATCAAGATGCTCGCCACCGACGAGCAGAAGAAGCGCTACCTGCCGAAGTTCGTCTCCGCCGAGGAGATGTGGGCGCTGGCGATGACCGAGCCGGGCACCGGCTCCGACCTCGCGGGCATGAAGACCACCGCCAAGCTGAGCGAGGACGGCACGCACTACGTCCTCAACGGCGCCAAGACCTTCATCACCGGTGGCGTGCACGCGGACCGCGTGATCGTGGCCGCCCGTACCGCCGCCTCCACCGCCGAGGACCGCCGCCACGGCATCTCCCTCTTCGCCGTGGACACCAAGGCCGAGGGCTACTCGATCGGCCGCAAGCTCGACAAGCTGGGCCTGCGCACCTCCGACACCGCCGAACTCGCGTTCGTCGACGTGAAGGTGCCCGTCGAGGACCTGCTCGGCGAGGAGAACAAGGGCTTCTACTACCTCGGCCACAACCTGGCGTCCGAGCGCTGGGGCATCGCCTTCGGCGCCTACGCGCAGGCCAAGGCCGCCGTCCGGTTCGCCCAGCAGTACGTCACGGACCGCACGGTCTTCGGCAAGCCCGTCGCCACCTTCCAGAACACCAAGTTCGAGCTGGCCGCCTGCAAGGCCGAGGTCGACGCCGCCGAGGCGGTCGCCGACCGTGCCACCGAGGCGCTGGACGCGGGCGAGCTGACCCCGGCCGAGGCCGCCTCCGCGAAGCTGTTCTGCACCGAGGTCGCCCACCGCGTGATCGACCGCTGCCTCCAGCTGCACGGCGGCTACGGCTTCATGAACGAGTACCCGATCGCCCGCCTGTACGCGGACAACCGCGTCAACCGGATCTACGGCGGCACGAACGAGATCATGAAGACGATCATCGCCAAGGACATGGGTCTGTAAGAACGCAGGACACGGGTCCGTAAGACCCCCGCAACTGCTGACCAGTAGAAATGACTGCATGAGTCAGGCACTACAGGGTCTCCTCGATCTGCTCGACCTGGAGCAGATCGAGGAGAACATCTTCCGCGGCCGGTCCCGGCCCGCCATCGTCCCGCGCGTCTTCGGCGGTCAGGTCGCGGCCCAGGCGCTCGTCGCCGCCGGACGGACGGTCCCCGAGGACCGGCTCGCCCACTCCCTGCACGCGTACTTCCTGCGCCCCGGGGACCCGGGCGCGCCGATCGTCTACACGGTCGAGCGCATGAACGACGGCCGCTCCTTCACCGCCCGCCGGGTCGTCGCCGTCCAGCACGGCCAGCCGATCTTCGCGCTGTCGGCGTCCTTCCAGACGTACGAGGAGGGCTTCGACCACCAGGCTCCGATGCCGGCCGCCCCCGACCCCGCCACGCTCCCCACCTCCGCCGAGCGGCTGCGGGGGTACGACCACATCGCCCCCGAGGTCGTCGAGAGGTTCATCGAGGCCCGCGAGGCGATCGACCTGCGCTACGTCGACGAGCCGCCGTACGGGAGGTTCGGCGAGCCGCGCGAGCCGCACTCGCAGGTCTGGTTCCGCACCAACGGCAAGCTCGCCGACGACCCCCTGCTGCACGTCGTCCTCGCCACCTACGTCTCCGACATGACCCTCCTCGACTCCATCCTGCTCGCGCACGGGCGCGGCGGCTGGGCGACCGGCGACGTCGTCGGCGCCTCCCTCGACCACGCGATGTGGTTCCACCGGCCCTTCCGCGCCGACGAATGGCTCCTGTACGACCAGGAGTCGCCGTCCGCGCACGGCGGCCGAGGCCTCGGCCAGGCGCGCATCTACACCCAGGACGGACAGCTCGCCATCTCGGTGATCCAGGAAGGCGTGGTCCGGGCACCTCGGCAACACTGAGGGGCATGACCGCAGCGGAAGCAGAAACAGCAGCGGGCGGCGGCGAGAGCACCTTCACGGTGATCGTGGCCGCCGTCGCCAACCTCGGGATCGCCCTCGCCAAGGCGGTCGCCGGTGTGATCAGCGGCTCCAGCGCGATGCTCTCCGAGGCCGCGCACTCGGTCGCCGACACCGTCACCGAGGTGCTGCTGCTCACCGCCCTGAAGCGCAGCGAGAAGCCCGCCGACGAGGAACACCCCCTCGGCTACGGCCCCGAGCGCTACATCTGGGCCATGCTGGCCGCCGTCGCCACCTTCGTCGGCGGCGCGGTCTTCTCCCTGTACGACGGCATCCACACCCTCGTCGAGGGCGAGGACCTCGGCGACCCGCTCGTCTCGTACATCGTCCTCGGCGTCGCCTTCCTGCTGGAGGGCTACTCGCTGCGCACCGGGCTGAAGCAGGCCCGCGGGGAGGCGGCCCGCTTCCGGACGCCGTTCAAGCGCTATCTGCGCCACACCCCGGACACCGCCGTGAAGGCCGTCGTCCTGGAGGACTCCGCGGCGCTGATCGGCCTCGTGCTCGCCGCGGGCGGGCTGCTCGGCGGCCAGCTCACCGGTTCGGGCGTGTGGGACGGGGTCGCCTCGCTGCTCATCGGGCTGTTGCTGCTGTGCGTGGCGTGGGTGCTCGGGCGGTCCAACGCCGAGCTGCTGATCGGCCGTCCGCTGCCGCGGTCCATGCGGGAGCGGATCAGGGCGGAGCTGCTGGCGGTGGAGCACATCGAGGCCGTCCTTGAGCTGACGACCCTGGTCCAGGGGCCGCGCGAGGCGCTGGTCGCCGCCAAGGTCGACTTCCGGGACGTGTCGACGGCGGCCCAGATCGAGTGGGCCTGCGAACAGGCCGAGCTCCGGCTGCGGGCGGAGTTCCCCGGCGTGACGAGGGTCTACCTGGACCCGACGCCGGGGCACGCGCAGCAGCGGACGGAGGGGCTGAACCCCTGGCCCTAGGGCCTGTCCGGCGGATCATGCCGCAGACGCGGGGTCTGGCACGCCGGCCTGCGTCGATGAGGCGCCGCGGCTTTCCTGCGACTTGATCCGCCGGACCGGCCCTAGCGGCCGTTCATCTCAGGCCCGCCTCCGCCAGCAGATACGCGGTCATCGGGTCGTAGTGGCGCGGGCTGACGACATGGTCGTCGAGGGGGACCGTCACCTGGACGGTGCCCTCCGCCTCGCCGAGGAAG
>JABFXD010000354.1 GCA_013361925.1 Streptomyces sp.
GGCATGAGGGGGGCCTTGCCACAAGCCCCCCGGTGCGCTATAGGTTGATAGTGGCGGGGAGTTGAAGAACTCTTCGCCCTTCGTATGCCGCGAGGTCCTCGCCCCCGACCCAGCCGTGCAGGATGCTGTCGTCGAGCACGACCGCCCAGCGCGCGCCCTCCGCCCCGGTCGGCTCGTCCATCAGCAGCACCGGCGGATCGGCGCCCAACGCCCGCACCACGCCGATCCGTTGGCGCGAACCGCCGGACAACTGCTCGCGACAGCGCGGCCCATACCGCTTCGGATCCAGGCCCACCAGGTCGAGCAGTTCCGCCGCGCGCACCCCGACCCACCCCCCGACAAGGCCCCACCGGCTGGTGAAGGCACGGTTCCGGTTTTGAACGGTTTCAAAACTCGACTTCGCGCCATATGGCACCGCTGAGGGGTTCTGTTGGAATCTGGCGGTAATTCACCCTGCTGAAGCGGTGGACACCCGTCACATCCGCCACTAGCTTCAACCGCCGAACGAGCTGAATCGATACAACTCCGAACGCCGAAGGGACCACGGCATGACAGACGGAGTCGACAGCACGAACGGCAGGAACGTGCGCCGCAGGACGGTGCTCACCACGGCGCTGGGCGCCGTACCGGTGGCCATGGCGGGCGGGATCGGCGGTGCGGGAGCGGCCGCAGCGGCATCGGCCGGGGACCGCGGCGCAGTCGAGGGCCTCACGGTCGAGCACCGCACGAACCCGCTCGGCGTGGACGCCACCCGGCCGAGGTTCGGCTGGCGCACCGCCTCGGCCACCCGGGGACGGCGCCAGACGGCGTATCAGATCCTGGTGGCGTCCACACCCGACCGGCTCAGCCCGGCGCGCGCCGACGTGTGGAACAGCGGCCGGGTCGCCTCCGCCGACTCGGTGGCGGTGCCTTACGGGGGCCGGGAGCTGCGGCCCTCGACCCGCTACCACTGGACGGTCCGGGTCTGGGACGAGAACGGCCGCGCCGTCCCCGGCACCCCCGCCGCCCACTTCGAGACCGCCCTCCTCAGCACCGACGGCGTCACCGGCTGGGACGGCGCCCGCTGGATCAGCATGTCCGGCAAGGCGCCGAACACCGCGGGTGCGCCCCTGCTCAGACGGCAGGCGGAGCTGACGGGGCGCCGGGTGCGCGCGGCCCGGCTGTACGTGTCCGCGCTCGGCGTGTACGACGCCTACGTCAACGGCCACCGGGTCGCGGTGCCGCACGGCCGCGGCACGACCCACGAACTGCTCACGCCCGGCTGGACCAACTACGACGCCCGCGTCAGCTACCTGACCTACGACGTCACCGCCCTGGTCGCGGGGGAGCGGCAGGTCACCCTCGCCGCCGTACTGGGCAACGGCTGGTACAACAGCCGTGTGTCCGAGGGGAGTTCGTACTACTCCCCGGACGGCAACCGGCTCGCCCTCAAGGCCAGGCTGCTCATCCGCTACACCGACGGTTCGACACAGACCGTCGTGACCGAGCCCGGCGCGGACTGGAAGGCCACGGACACCGGCCCCTACCGCGCCGACGACATCTACGACGGCCAGACCTACGACGCCCGCAAGGAGCTGCCCGGCTGGACGGCGAACGGCTTCGACACCGCCGGCTGGTCGGGGGTGGAGGAGCACGGCTTCACCACGAAGTTCCCGGACTCCCGACTCGTGGCCTATCCCGGCGAGAGCGCCCGCCTCATCCCTGAATGGGACCGCGCACCGCAGTCGATCACCGTGTACTCCGGCGGTTCCTCCGGCAAGGCGGCGACCCTGCCCCTGACCCTCCGCTCCGGCGAGACCGCCGTGATCGACCTCGGCCAGAACTTGGTCGGCGTACCCCGCTACTCCCTCCGCGGCCCCGAAGGCGCCCAAGTCACCTTCGCACCCGGCGAGATGCTCAACGACGACAGCGCGGGCGCACACGGCCCGGTCGGCTCCGTCTACCGCGCCAACCTCCGCTCGGCCAAGGCCACCAGCACCTACCTCCTCAAGGGCGCCCCGGGCGGCGAGAGCCACCAGGACTCCCTGACCTTCTACGGCTTCCGCTACGTCTCCGTCACCACGACCGACACCGTCACCCTGACCGGTTTCACCGGCCGCGTCGCCACCTCCGCCGTCCGCGACATCGGCACGGTCACCACGGACGACGCGGACGTCAACCAGCTCATCAGCAACGTCCGTTGGGGCCAGCGCGGCAACTATCTGTGGGTGCCGACCGACTGCCCCCAGCGCGACGAACGCCTCGGCTGGACCGGAGACACCCAGCTGTTCTCCAACACCGGCCTCTACAACGCCGACGCGGTGAACTTCCTCAGCCACTTCGAGGAGTCGTTGATCGACTCCCAGCGGATCTACGGCCAGGACGGCGCCCAGTTCACCTGGGTCGCCCCGGGCAACCGCTACAACCACCCCGTTCCGGCCAGCGGTTGGGCGGACTGCGGGGTCGTCGTGCCATGGACGGTGTGGCAGATGTCAGGCGACCCGACCGTCATCGACCGCAGCTGGGCGGCGATGACCAGGTACCTGGACTGGATCCACCGGCGCACCGGCGACACCTACGCCGGACAGGGCGCCATCTTCGGCGACTGGCTCGCCTTCCAGAACACCGGTACCCAGTTCATGAGCGACGTCTACTACGGCTACAGCGCCCGCCTCATGGCCGACATGGCCCGCGCCACAGGGCGCACCGCCGAGGGCCGCGCCTACGACGACCTCTTCGCCCGCATCAAGCGGGCCTTCATCGCCAAGTACCTGAGCACCGAGAACGGCACCCTCACCGTCCGTTCCAGCCTGGGTGACCCACCGCCCACCCCCGGCGACACCCCCACCAAGACCGAGGACAACACCCAGACCGCGTTGCTGTGGATCCTCAAACTCGGCTTCCACGAAACGGAGGCCCAGCGCCGCCAACTGGTCACCATGCTGGCCGAGAACATCGGCAACGACGCCGCCTACAAGGCCGCCCACCCCGACAGCACCCGGGTCGACCACGCCGAGAACACCCTTTCCGTCGGCTTCCTCGGCGTGAACGTCCTCGCGCCGGTGCTCACGGACGTCGGCCACGCCGACCTCGCCTACCAACTGCTCCACCAGGACGCGATGCCGTCCTGGCTGTTCTCGGTGAAGAACGGCGCCACCACGGTCTGGGAGCGCTGGAACTCCTACTCCAAGGACGACGGCTTCGGGCCGGTCGCGATGAACTCGTTCAACCACTACTCCTACGGCGCGATCATGGAGTGGATGTACGAGAGCATGGCAGGCATCGCCAAGGACCCCGCCCACCCGGGCTTCCGGCACTTCTTCCTCAGGCCGCACCTCGACCCGACCGGCAGGATCACCCGGGTGGCGGGCTCGCATCTGTCGCCGTACGGCGAGATCGCCAGCCAATGGACGGTCGAGGGGCGGGAGTTGACCTACCGGGCCACGGTCCCCGCCAACAGCACCGCGACCCTGCGCCTTCCCACGTCCGATCCGGACACCGTCCGCGAGGGCCGGACACCCCTGTCACGCGTCCGGGGCGTGGAGTACCTGGACTTCGCGGACGGCACCGCCTCCTACCGACTGCCCTCCGGACGCTACGAGTTGACCTCCGCGCTGGGCTGAGCACCGACCAGCACCACCTCCAGGGTCCGCGGGCCGTGCACCCCCTCGACCCGGTCCAGCTCGATGTCACTGGTCGCCGACGGACCGGAGATCCAGGTCAACGGGCGGACCGGG
>JABFXD010000385.1 GCA_013361925.1 Streptomyces sp.
TCCAGATATCTACTGATAGCCACGGATCTCCTCGAAGGCACCGTCCAGCGACCCCTTCTGGGCGTCGAAGAGACGGCCGCCGGTCAGATCGGCGAGGTGTTCCAGTTCGGAGCGGTCGGAGTCGCCGAAGAGGATGGGGAAGACGGGGATCCGGCGCTGGGCGGGGCTGAGGGCGCGGTAGAACCCCTCGAACTCCGCGGCCGTGCTGCCCGTGGTGTTCTCGCCGTCCGTCATCAGCACGATCGAGGTGAACATGTCCCGCTCACCCCGGAGTTGCCCGTAGGCCTGCTCCAGCGAGGAGTAGATCGCGGTGTCGCCCTCGGCGGTGAGTGCCCGGATGTCCGCACGGATGTCCTCGATGCCGTCCCGGGGGTCGGCGTCCATGGTCAGGCCCCGCACGTCCTTCACCGCCGAGCCGAACGGCATCAGCGTGACCTGCTCACGGCCCCGGAAATCGGCGCTGACATCGGTGAGCGCCTTCTTCAGCCGCTTCAGCCGGTCACCCTCCATCGAGCCCGAGGTGTCGAGGACGTACACGGTCCGGGACGGCCGGCGCAGCTCGTTGTCGTACGCGTCGAGCAGCCCGTCCGCGACCGACCGGCTGCCCGGGAAGGGGAGTTCACGCCGTCGGTCGGTGCCGAGGCCGGCCGCGGGGGTGACTGCGGGGACCACCGGGCGGCGATGGGTGCGCTCGGTGATCTCGCGCTGGTTCTCCGGAGTGCGCAGGGCCTCGGTCAGTCGGCGGACGGCGTCGCGCTGTGCGGCGTCGGCGGTGGTGAGCGTGGAGAGCGGGTAGTCGGCGGTGACGACCCCGTCGCGGGGGCGGATCACGGTCAGCTCCGGGATGCCCTTGAGGACGGACTCGTAGTTGATGAGCGCGTCGACGTTCCCGCGCCGCTTGTACGCCGAGGCCAGCCAGCCCGACGATCCCGAGGTCAGCTGCTGCCCCTGGAAGAACTCCTTCAGCCGCGGTGTCGCCTTCGTGACGTCCTCGTCCGTGAGGGCGGACTGCGCCCCGGAGAGCGCCGAGGCGACGGAGATCAGCGTGGAGAAGCCGGAGTTGGAGACCGTGGGGTCGGTCATGCCGTACGTCAGCCCGTCGTCCCGCACGGCCTCGGCGACCTGTGCCCAGGTGACGTCGTCGGGCTGCCAGCCCAGTTCCCCGAGGGTGGCCGGCTTGACGCCGATGGCGACCGGGCTGGCCATCACCTCGGTCTCCGACACCACCCGCCGGGCGGCTTCGGGGCGCAGCCGCAGATAGTCGTTGGAGGACAGCCACACCGCCTGGTACCGGTGGTCCGCCTCCCCCTCGGCGAGCGTGTCCACCGCGTCGAGAGTGCCCGTGTAGGACAGGGACACGTCGACGCCGATGTCCGCACCGACCCGTTCGATGATCGGTTCCATGTCGCGGAGTTCGCTGGAGGCCAGGATCCGTACCGCGCCCTCGGCCGGCCCGTCCTTCTTCTCCGTCGTCGCCGTACAGCCCGACAGCAGGGCGACGGCGGCGAGGGCGCCGGTCAGTACCCGTCTCATCCGAGGCCCCCTTCCAGCGCGCCCTGCGTCCGGCTGCGCTCCAAGTAGGCGCCCGCGTGCTGGAGTTCGGCGGTCAGGGACTCCACGGTCGACGCCATGGCCTCGGTCGCCTGCACCTTGTAGGTGTCGATGGCGTCGAGGGTGCGATAGATCTGCTGGAACGCCGACCGCAGCGTCTCCGCGCCCACGGCCGGGTCGGCGGCGATGCGCTGGATCTCCCCGCTCTGCGTGGCGAGCATCTCGGCGTTGCCCCGGATGAGGTCCTCGGTCGTCCCGCGCAACGCGTTGACCTGCTCGACGACCTTCTTCTGGTTGTCCAGCGCGGAGGCCAGCATCACGGAGATCCGCAGCGCCGACACGGTCGTGGTCGCGGCCCGGTCGACGCCCTTGATCAGCTCCTCGTTGTTGCGGCGTACGACGTCCATGGCGAGGTAGCCCTGGGCGCACACCGCGAGCTGGGTCAGCAGGTCCTGGTGCTTCTGCCGGACCGGGAAGAGCACGTCGGCCCGCAGACCGTCGGCCTGCTGAGGGTCGGCGACCCCGTCGATGTGGAGCTCGACGGCCGTGTCCAGGGCCTCGGTGAGCACGACGTACTCCTGGAGCTTGCCCATGGTCTCCCACAGCCGCACCCGCTCGGTCTGCAACGCCGCGTTGTCCCGCCGCAGTTCGTCCTGCCCGCCACGCAGCGCGCCCACGATCCGGTTCAACGTCCCCTGCGCGGAGGCGTACTTGGCGAGATGGTCCCGTACCTTGTTGCCGCCGGGCAGCCGGGACAGGAACTTCCGCCCCTTGGCGGCGGCCAGGTCACGCGGGTCCAGGTCCTCGACCACCCGCCGCAGTTCGACCAGCGACCCGGCGACCTGCGCCTGTGCGTCTCCGCCCTTGTCGGGCAGGCTGCGCACGGTCCGCTCCAGCATCCGGTTGGACTGCGCGGCGGCACTGCGCATGTCCCCGGCGCCCAGTCCGGTGATCTCGCCGACCTTGCCCGCGAACTCGGGGGAGCGGGCGTCGAGCGCCGCGAGCCCGGCCACATAGTCGGCGGCCTTCTGCGCCATCCCCGTACGGACGGACTCGTCGACGGGCACGAGCCCACCGGCCCGCTCCCGCGGTACGGGAGCGACCGCCTCGGGCGGCGTAAGGGTGAAGTCGTTGGTGTCGTCGGTCACTTGTCGTCCCCCGTCGCTCGGCGGGCCAGCTCGTGCAGCACCGCGGAGGTGGGCACGGGAGCCTGGCGGACGCCGGTCAGTTCCTGCTTGAGATGCGCGTCGGCCGAGCCGAACGCGGTGGCCGCCCCCTGCGGCCGGAACCCGTGCCGGACCAACAGCCTGCGCAACTCCTGGTCGGTGGAGAGGAGTTCGGCGAGCGCGCGCCCGTCCTCGGTGAGCGGTACGACGGTGTGGTCGCTGTTGACCGTGGTGTCCGGGTAGAGGACGACCAGGTCACCGGGCTGCTGCCCACCCACGAGGAGCGAGGCGACCTGTGACTCGTAGACGAGGACCAGCGGATTGCCGACCCCGCTGACGAAGTCCCGGAAGGACGCGTCGGTACTGGTCTGCTGGGTGCCCTGGACGCTGACGAGCTTCTTCAGCAGCGGTGCCGTGCGCTCCACGTCGGCGTCGCTCGCGACCACCTTGCCGCCGTTGGCGACGTAGGAGGTGGCGGCGAGATAGAGGGCGCCGGAGTTGGAGGACTCGGGGTCGGTGCTGGAGATGTAGAGCGTGCCGCCCAACTCCCCGTACTTCCCGGCCCCCTTGAGCTGCTGCCAGGTCCGTCCGGCGCGGGCCGCGTCGAGATACGCGGCCATGTCCAGGGTGCCGCGGCTCTTCCCGTCCAGCTTCGCGAGCCCGTTGCCCGCGAGCACCTCGGCGGCGCTTCGGTGCGCCACGACGACGAGGGGCGAGTAGAACGGGCGGGGCAGCGTCCCCCGTACCTTGTACTTCGCGGCCAGCTCGACGGCCGGCGCCTGGCTGGACGGCAGGGCGAAGTCGTAGCCCTTGAGGTCCATCCCCTCCATGGCCCATGACCCGGAGGTCTCGGCCTGCACGGTGTAGCCCTTGGCGGCGAGGGCCTTCACCACGTCGGGATCGGCGAAGAACTCCGCCTTCTCCGATCCGATCACTCCTTGCACGGTCTTCGTTGCCGTGCCGTTGTCCCCGGATTCCCGGCCCGC
>JABFXD010001065.1 GCA_013361925.1 Streptomyces sp.
GCTCACCGCGTACGACGCGGAACCGGCCGGCGCCACGGCCTCGTCGCCGACCAGCCGGTCCTCCGCCTCCTCCCCCAGCACCCCGACGAGCCGGGTCAGGCTCGCGCCGGACTTCTGCGCCTCGTCGAAGGTGAACATGATCATCCCGAGCGGGACGAACAGCCGGTGGAACAGCAGCGGGGCCGCCGACACCTCGCCCAGGGTGGCCGCGTCGGCCTCCAACAGGGCGTATCCGACACCCAGGATGAGGGTGAGCCCGATGAACTCGGCGCGGTTCTCCCGGCCGACGAACCGGCCGAAGAAGTGGAACACCTCGATGCCCAGGTCGCGCACCCGCCGCGACTCATGGGTGACCTTCTCCCGGAAGGCCTCTTCGAGTCGGTAGGCGCGGACCGTGTCGATCCCGTTCAGACCGCTGATCAGCGCCTGGGCACGGTCGGCCTGGGCCGCGCGCTGCTTTCGGTAGAGCGGGGCGGAGCGCGGGAGGTACCAGCGCAGGGCCAGGGCGTACGCGGGCAGGGCGCCGGCCCCCGCCAGCCCGAGCCGCCAGTCGAGGCCGAACATGCCGGCCGTGGCGATGACGACCAGCACGCCCGCCGAGAACACGGTGGGCACGGCCATCCGGATGCCCCGGGAGAGCACGGCGACGTCGTCGCCGACCCGGGACAGCACATCGCCCCGGCCGACCTGTTCGATCCGTGCGCTCGGCATCCCGAGCACCGCGCGCACGGCGGACTCCCGCAGCTTCGCGAGCAGGTCCGCGCCCAGCCGTCCGATCAGATACGTCGAGGCCGCGGCGGCCACCGCGCCGAGCAGGGCGGCGGCCACCATCACCGAGCCGATCCTGACCAGCACCGAGCGGGACTCCCCCGCCACGACCCCGTCGACCACCTGGCCGAGCAGCAGCACCGGAAGCACCTGGAGCGCCGCCCCCGCCACCGAGGCGATCACGGTGGCGGCCGTCAGCCAGGGCAGCTCGCGGCAGTGGGCCACGACCCAGCGGGCGGCCTCACGGCCGGTGGTGGTCCGCAGCGCCGCCGGTGCGGCGCGCGGGTCGTGGGTGGCGGGTGTACCGGTGTCGTGCGTCTCGGGGTCGTGCGTCTCGGTGGTGCTCACACCTACCCGGCCGCCGACTTGACGAGCTCGTCGATGGCGTACGGCATCGACAGCAGGGTGCCCTGCGAGATGGCCGCGCCGACCGCCGGGCCCTCGCTGTCCAGCAGATAGGACACGTTGCCCTTCTTCACGGCGTCGAGGTTGGCGAAGAGCTTGAACTTCTTCAGCGCCTCGGTGTCGGCCTTGTCGTTGATGACGAAGATGTGGTCGACGTCGACGAGGTCGATGCGCTCCGGGGAGAGCTTGGTGTAGAAGCTGCCGCCCGCGACCTTGTCGATCTCCGTCTGGTAGGTGAAGCCGATGCCGGACACGAGGCGGCCACGGACGTCGGTGGAGGTGAAGGGCGCGACCGAGTCCTCGTACCAGGACAGCGCGACGGCCTTCTGGTCGGCGAACTCGGGGTGTTCCTTCTTGGCGGCGTCGAGTTGGCCCTGGATGTCCTGGACCATCTTCTCGCCCTCCTCGGCCTTGCCGAGCGCCTTGGCGATGTGGAGGGCGTTGTCCTGCCAGGGCGCGCTGAAGGGTTCCTTCTCGGCCTTGGTACGGCCGACCGTCGGCGCGATCCTGGAGAGCTTGTCGTAGGCGGCCTGGTCGATCTCGGAGTAGACCGCGATGATCAGGTCCGGGCGCAGGGCGGCGATCTTCTCGTAGTTGGGGCCGGAGTCACCGTTCGCCATGATGACCTCGGGCTTGGTGTCGCCCCACTTGTCCTTCACCCAGGGCCACTGGGTGTTGATGTCGGGGCTCTGCCCCGGCGGGTTGGGGTACTGGTCGACCATGCCGACGGGCTTGATGCCGAAGGCCAGGACGGTCTGGTCGTCGGTGTAGCCGACGGAGACGACCCGCTGGGGGGACTTGGTGATCGTGGTGGTGCCGAAGGCGTGCTCCACCGTGACCGGGAAGGCGCCCGCGGCGGCGGTGGCCGAGGCGTTGTCGTCGGTCGGCTCGTCGGAGGAGTCGGAGCCGCATCCCGCGAGAAGGCCGACGGTCAGGCCCAGGGCGGACACCGTGGTCGCCAGCCGCCGCCAGGGCCTGGTGAGCGTCGTTCTACGGAGGAGCATCAGCCATCCCTTGCCTTCGCACGGTTCTAAGGGCAGGCAAACCTTACCCACAAAAATGAGGTTAGCCTAGCCTAACTGCCGCTCGTTCCCCGGTAGTTGGGCTGAACCTGGGTGCGGCCGATCGGCACGATGAGCGGACGGTCCCCCACCGGGTCGTCGATGACCATGGCGCGCAGTCCGAACGCCTCGTGCAGCAGCTCGGTGGTGATGACGTCCCGCGGGTGCCCCTGCGCCAGGATGGCGCCCTCCTTCATCACCACGAGGTTGTCGCTGTAGCGGGTGGCCAGGTTGAGGTCGTGCAGCACCATGACCACGGTGCAGCCCGCCTCGTGCAGATCGTCGACCAGGTCGAGGACGTCGATCGCGTGCGCCAGGTCGAGGTACGTGGTCGGTTCGTCCAGCAGCAGCAGATCGGTGCCCTGGGCCAGGGTCATCGAGATCCACACGCGCTGCCGCTGTCCGCCGGACAGGGTGTCGACGGGGCGGTCGGCGAGGTCGGAGACGCCGGTCATGGCCAACGCCCGTGCCACCACGGCGTCGTCGTCCGAGGACCACTGCCGCAGCCAGCTCTGGTGCGGATGCCGGCCCCTGGCGACCAGGTCGGCCACGGTGAGCCCCTCGGGCGCGACCGGCGTCTGCGGCAGCAGGCCGAGCTTCTTCGCCACGTCCCGGGTCCTGAGCCGGACGATGTCGTCGCCGTCCAGCAGGACCGTGCCCCGGGTCGGCTTCAGCAGCCTCGACAGCGTCCTCAACAGGGTTGACTTGCCACAGCCGTTGGGGCCGATGATCGTCGTGATCACCCCGGGCGGCACCGTCACGTCGAGCCCGTCGATGACGGTCCGGCCGCCGTATCCGACCGTGACGTCCTCGGCCGTCAGCCGTGCGACCTGCGCGACGGCGGACTTGACCCGGGTGATGTCCTGAGCGACCACGAGGCCCCCTACGTTTAGGCTTACCTAACTCTCGCATCATCTACCGGACGTTGGCCCGCACCAGCAGATAGACGAGGAAGGGCCCGCCGATCGCGGCGGTGACCACGCCGACCGGCAGGCCGACCGGCAGCGCGGTGCGGGCGACCAGGTCGGCGCCGATCAGCAGCAGCGCCCCGACCAGCCCCGAGGCCGCGAGCGGCGGCGTCGGGCAGCGGGTCAGCCGCAGCGCCACCTGCGGCGCGACCAGCGCGACGAACGGGACCGGGCCGGCCGCGCTCACCGCCGCGCCGGCCAGCAGGACCGCGCACAGCAGCATGACCGCCCGTACGCGCGCGTACCGGACGCCCAGACCCGCGGCGACCTCGTCGCCGAAGTGCAGCGGCTTGAACTGGAAGGCCACGCACGACACGACGGCGAGCAGCGCGAGCGTGCACCACAGGGCCGTCCGCACCTCGTCCCAGCCACGGTCGTCCAGCGAGCCCACCAGCCATGCCTGGGCCCGGGCCACGTCCCTGATGTCGGCCGTGGCCAGCAGCCAGGTGGTGATCGCCTCCATCACGGCGGTCACGGAGATACCGATGAGGATGAGCC
>JABFXD010001012.1 GCA_013361925.1 Streptomyces sp.
CGGCCAGGATCTTCTTGAAGGTCGGCTCCAGGAACGACTCCAGGGACTTGGCGTAGCCGCCGGTCATATGGCTGTTGTCCCAATAGACCACGTGCCCACCGATGACCGCCGGGCAGTAGCCGTCCGCGCAGAACGCGGGGAGCGTGTTGATGACCGTGGCTCCGTGCTCCTCCGCGACCTCGCGCTCCAGCTTCCGGAACTCGGGCAGGTCGATGGCGGTCTCCGCCTTCAGGGTGCATGAGGAGGGTGCGTCGGACTCCTCGGCCAGGCAGTCCGGGACGCTGAAGGTCGGCTTCGGCGTGTCGGTCAGATAGATCAGGTCCGACCCAGTGGCCTCAAGCTTCTTGAACGTGTCCTCGGCGCCTTCGCGCACGGTGTTGAACTGGACCCGGTTGGCCACCGCGATGACGTCCGGCTTGAGCTTCTTGATGTACGCGAGAGCCGACTTCCGCCAGCTCGTGCACTCGGTGTACTCGCGCCCCAGATCCTCGCGCGTGATCTGGTAGACCTCGGGCGAGCAGCCGCTCTTGATGACCGTGATGACCTTGACGTGCAGCTTGCGGCCGAGCGCGTCGAAGGCGTTGCCCCACTGGTAGGCGTGCGAGTCGCCGAGCAGCACCAGCGTCCTGTCGGCCTCCTTGTCGCCGATGACGCAGTCGTCGTGCAGGGTCCAGCTGCTGACCAGCAGCTGGTCGATGCAGCCGTGGTCACCCCGGTCCTCGGGTGACTTCAGCAGGATGCTCCGGCTGACCTTGGGGTCGGACCGCTCGCTCACCGCTTTCTCCACGGACTCGGTGCCGTTGAACCCGGTCAGGGCGGCGGCCGTTCCGGCGGTACCGATGGAGAGGTTGAGCGGCACCTGGAGGGCGACCACCATGGCGACGGCCGCGGTACCCGTCAGGGCGCCGCCGGTGAGTATGCCCAGCCACGGACGTACGACCAGCTTCACGTTCTCCCTGAACCGCTTCTCGACGATGAAGTGCATGACGATGGCGAGCAGGAAGGAGAGGACCGCCACCCGGAAGCGGTCCGAGTAGCCGAACTCCCAGCCGATGATGTGCGGCCAGAGGATCAGCAGCGGCCAGTGCCACAGGTACCACCCGTAGCTGACCTTGCCGATGAAGTCGAAGACGGGGTTGTCGAGGAGCTTCTCGGCGCCGAAACCGGGGTTGGCGCAGCCGCCGGCGATGATCAGCCACGCGCCGAGCACGGGACCGGCGACGGCGTATCCCGGCAGCGGGGTGTTCTCGGTGATGAGCATCCCGGTGACCAGGAGGGTGCCCAGGCCCAGCCAGGAGACGGCGGCGGCGAGACCCCGCGGCATACGGGACAGGAACGGTGCCCAGAGCGCGAGCAGGACGCCGAAGGTGAGTTCCCAGATGCGGGTGTGGGTGCCGAAGTAGGCCAGCGGCTGGTTCGGCGTGGTCAGGCTGTAGCCCAGGTAGAACGAACCGCCCACCGCGCCCATGAGGACCAGTCCCACCAGGACGCGGTTGCGGAAGACGAGCCGGCTGATCCAGGCCACGGCGACGAGGACGATCGGGGCGGCGAGGTAGAACTGCTCCTCGATGCCCAGCGACCAGAAGTGCTGGTACGGCGACTGGCTGCCGTCGTTGGCGAAGTAGTCGGTGCCGTTCTCGGCCAGCCGCCAGTTGATGAGGCTCACGGACGCGGCGAGTCCGTCGTCCATGTACTCGCGGAACCTGAAGGGGCTCGCGTAGATCCAGGACAGAACGCCCACGGCGACGATGGTGACGGCGGCGCCCGGCGCCAGGCGCCGGAAGCGGCGGGCCCAGAACTTGCTCAGGGAGACCTTGCCGGTCTTGTCGATCTCGGCGAGGAGCTGGCTGCCGATGAGGAAGCCGCTGAGCACGAAGCTGACGTCCACGCCGCCGTGGATGTCGAGGATGCCGCAGTGCATGGCGACGACCATCATGATGGCGACGGCACGCAGGCCCTGAATGTCAGGCCGGTACTTGCGGAGGCGCTCCGCGTTCGCGGCCTTGGAACGATGGCTGGTCACGGTTCTCCAGTAACTGTCCGGTCAGGCCGGCGACTTCAGTGGACTGTCGGGCAGGCGACGGCCGTACCGCTGACCCGCACACCCTGGGCGGGGATGCGGATGCCGCACGACAGCCGCAACTGGGCGGGCAGCTCGTTCTGGGCGCCGACGTGCGAGTGGCAGCCCACGACGACCTCGCGGAGGAGCGACTCCTCGCCGATCGTGGAGTCGTGGTCCACCACGGACTCGTGGACCTGGGCGCCCTCGGAGACCGTGACGTGCGCGCCGATGATCGAGCGGTCGACGACCACGTGCGCGCCGATGACGGCGTGCGCGCCGATCGTCGAACCGCCCGTGACGCGGGCGGTCGGGTCGATGACGGCCGTGGGGTGGATCAGCGCCTCGGAGGGGCCGTCCACCAGGGGCGAGGTCGCCCTGCCGCTGACCAGGTCGGCGGAGCCGTGCACGAAGGCCAGCGGGGTGCCGAGGTCGCGCCAGTACTCCTGGGTGGTGTGGCCGAAGACCCGGCCGCCGCCGGCGACCAGCTGCGGGAAGGTCTCCTGCTCGACCGAGACCTCGCGGTCGGCGGGGATGGCGTCCAGGACGGAGCGGCGGAAGACGTAGCAGCCGGCGTTGATCTGGTCGGTGACGATCTCCGCGGCCGTCTTGGGCTTCTCCAGGAAGGAGAGCACCCGCCCGTCCTCGTCGGTGGGGACCAGGCCGAAGGCGCGCGGGTCGAGGACCCGGGTGAGGTGCAGGGTCACGTCCGCGTCCTGGGTCTCGTGCCGCTCCAGGAGGGCGCGCAGGTCGACGCCGGACAGGATGTCGCCGTTGAGGATGAGGACCGGGGCGTCCGGGTCGTCGCCGCGCAGCAGACGGCCGGCGTTGCGGATCGCGCCGCCGGTGCCGAGGGGCACCTCCTCGACGGCGTAGGAGATGGCCAGGTCCTGGGAGAAGTCCTTGAACTCCTCCTCGAAGAGGCTGGCGAGGTAGGAGGTGGCGAACACGACGTGCTCGACGCCGGCGTCCATCAGCTTGGCTATCTGGTGCCGGATGAAGGAGGAACCCGCGACGCTGAGCAGCGGCTTGGGGGTGTGGTTGGTGAGCGGGCGCAAGCGCGTTCCCTTGCCGCCCACGAGGATGATGGCTTCCTGCATGATTGCCTCGCTCGGTCAGCTGGTGGAGTCGTCGGTCCCGGGACCTGCGTAGTCAGAGCTGAAGCAGGTCTTGATGGCCTTCTCGGTCAGGGGGCGTCCGGCGAAGTCGAGTCGGGAGGCGGTCTTGTCGTCGGGTGCGGTGTTGGGGTCGTCGTCGAAGTGGATCGACCACCAGTAGACGCCCTGCATCTGCCGCTCCTGGACCACCTGACAGACCGCCGTGTACCAGTTGGCCTGCACCTTCTCGTTGACCGTGCGCCTGGCGTAGAAGTCGCCGGGGGCGTGGTAGGCGCCCTTCATGGCACCGATGCCGGATTCGGCGATGAGGATGTTGGGCAGCGTGCCGGTGGCCTTCCGGTCCAGCCAGTCGTTCCAGCCCTTGACGAGCGTGCCGACGGACGCGGTGTCCGCGACCTTGACCGGGAAGTAGGCGTCGACACCGAGGTGGTTGACCGGCATGCTGATGCGGCCGCGGACGTAGTTGTCCCAGTTGGCGTCGTACGAGACCTCGCCGGAGAAGCTCTTCTCGGCGGAGG
>JABFXD010000386.1 GCA_013361925.1 Streptomyces sp.
CCGTCCGGCTCAGCCCTCAGCGACAGCGCCGCCGCGTCCGACCCCGCCCCCGGCTCGCTCAGCGCGAACGCCGCCACCGCGCTGCCCTCGCTCACCCGCGGCAGCCAGCGGGCCCGCTGGGCCGGGGTGCCGTGCGCGTGGACCGGGTGGGCGCCGAGGCCTTGCAGAGCGAGGGCCGTCTCCGCCTCGGTGCAGGCGTGGGCGAGGGACTCCCGCATCAGGCACAGGTCGAGCGCGCCGGAGCGGAACAGGCGCTCCAGCAGACCGAGCCGGCCGAGTTCGGCGACCAGGGGGCGGTTGACGTGTCCCGGCTCGCCCTTCTCCGCGAGCGGGCGCAGGCGTTCCGCCGCCATCGCCCGCAGTTCCGCACACCAGGCGTTCTGTACCGGATCGAGCGAGAATGCGGGCATTGCCGGTCCCCTCTCTCCACTGGACCTCTCGACGATATCGCGTCCCATTGACTGTCGTCACCAACGCGATACGCTCCTTCAGCGAGCCCACCCACGACGCCCACAAGGCAGGCCACCAGGCAAGGGGGCGAACCGCCATGAACGTCTCGGCGCACGTCGACACCTTCGCGCGCGACCATCTCCCGCCGCCCGACCAGTGGCCCGAGCTCCAGTTCGAACTCCCCGAGCTGCGGTACCCCGATCGGCTGAACTGCGCGGCTGAGCTGCTGACGGGCCCGCCCGACGACCGCCCGGTGTTCCACACCCCGTCCGGCGCCCCCTGGACGTACGGCACCCTGCGCGCCCGCGTCGACCGGCTCGCGCATCTCCTCACCGGCGACCTCGGCGTCGTACCCGGCAACCGTGTCCTCCTGCGGGGACCCACCACCCCGTGGCTCGCGGCCTGCTGGCTGGCCGTGCTGAAGGCGGGGGCGGTGGCCGTGACCGTGCTGGCGCAGCAGCGGCCGCACGAGCTGGCCACGATGTGCGAGATCGCCCGGATCAGCCACGCCCTGTGTGACATCCGCGCCGTGGACGACCTCGCCAAGGCCGAGATACCGGGGCTGCGGATCACGACGTACGGCGGTGACGCCCCCGACGACCTGCTGAACCGTACGGCGCCGGACGCCCCGTACCCGGCCGTGGCGACCGCGGCCGACGACGTGGCGCTGATCGCCTTCACCTCCGGCACCACCGGGCGCCCCAAGGGGTGCATGCACTTCCACCGGGACGTGCTCGCCATCGCCGACACGTTCTCGCGGCATGTACTGCGGCCCCGCGCGGACGACGTCTTCGCCGGCAGTCCGCCGCTCGGGTTCACCTTCGGGCTCGGCGGGCTCGTGATCTTCCCGATGCGGGCCGGCGCCAGCGCCCTGCTCCTCGAACAGGCGGGCCCCAGACAGCTGTTGCCCGCGATCGCGGAGCACCGGGTCTCGGTGCTGTTCACCGCGCCGACGGCCTACCGCGCGATGCTCGACGAGCTGTCCGCGTACGACACCTCCTCGCTGCGCCGCTGTGTCTCCGCCGGTGAGAACCTGCCCGCCGCCACCTGGGAGGCGTGGCACGAGCGGACCGGGCTGCGGATCATCAACGGCATCGGCGCGACCGAGCTGCTGCACATCTTCGTCTCGGCCGCCGACGAGCTGATCCGGCCGGGGACGACCGGGGTGCCGGTGCCCGGCTGGCACGCGCGCGTGGTCGACGAGGAGGGCCGGGACCGCCCCGACGGGGAGCCGGGGCTGCTCGCCGTACGGGGGCCGGTCGGGTGCCGCTATCTCGCCGATCCGCGGCAGGGCGAGTACGTCCGCTTCGGCTGGAACATCACCGGTGACACCTACGTCCGCGAGAGCGACGGCTACTTCCGGTACGTCGCCCGCGCGGACGACATGATCATCTCGGCCGGGTACAACATCGCGGGCCCGGAGGTCGAGGACGCCCTGCTGCGCCACCCGGACGTGGTGGAGGCCGCGGTCGTGGGGCGGGCCGACGAGGCGCGCGGACAGGTCGTGGTGGCGTACGCCGTCGTCAAGGAAGGTGCCGAGCGGGACACCGAGGCGCTGCGGGCGTTTGTGAAGTCGGAGCTGGCGCCGTACAAGTGTCCGCGCGAGATCGTCCTCCTGGACGCGCTGCCGCGCACGGCGACCGGCAAACTCCAGCGGTTCAGACTGCGTACCGAGGGTGACCAGCAGTGATACCGACGACCTAAGATGATCAACGTGTCCGACCAGCATGCACCACGGTCTCTCATCGTCACGCTCTACGGCGCCTACGGCCGCTTCGTGCCCGGCCCGGTACCGGTCGCCGAGCTGATCCGGCTGCTCGCCGCGGCCGGCGTGGACGCGCCCTCCGTCAGATCCTCCGTGTCCCGGCTCAAACGCCGCGGACTGCTCGTGCCGGCCCGTACCGCACAGGGTGCGGCCGGGTACGAACTCTCCCCCGACGCCCGTCAGTTGCTGGAGGACGGCGACCGGCGCATCTACGCCGTCGCACCGCCCGAGGACGAGGGCTGGGTACTCGCCGTGTTCTCCGTCCCGGAGTCGGAGCGGCAGAAGCGGCACGTACTGCGTTCGCGCCTTGCCGGGCTGGGGTTCGGGACCGCGGCACCGGGTGTGTGGCTCGCGCCCGCGCGGCTGTACGAGGAGGCCCGGCACACCCTGGAGCGGCTGCGCCTCGATCCGTACGTCGACTTCTTCCGCGGCGACCACCTCGGCTTCGCCGCCACCGCCGACGCGGTCGCCCGCTGGTGGGACCTGGCGGCGATCGCCAAGGAGCACGACGCCTTCCTCGACCGGCACGCGCGCGTGCTGCACGCCTGGGAGGGCCGCGAGGACACCCCGCCCGAGGAGGCCTACCGGGACTACCTCCTCGCTCTGGACTCCTGGCGCCACCTGCCCTACACCGACCCCGGTCTGCCCGCCCGGCTGCTCCCCGAGGACTGGCCGGGCAGCCGCTCGGCGGAGGTGTTCCGGGGGCTGCACGCGCGACTGCGGGACGCGGGCGCCGCTTTCGTCGGCGTGTGAGTCGGATGCAACCCATGTGACCTCACGCACACCACAGGTAGCTAAGGGAACCCTCAGGTTCCTCTGTCCCTCTTCTCAAGTTTCTTACCTACCGTCCCTCGGGTCGTCTATAGGTAAGTGAAGAGGACTGTTGCGCATGACCACCACGGCAAGGGCCTGTCGTCCGGCTCGGGGAGCCACCGTCTGGCTCACGGGGCTGCCGAGCGCGGGCAAGACCACGATCGCCCGGCACCTCGGTGAGCGGCTGAAGGCCGAGGGACATCGCGTGGAGGTCCTCGACGGCGACGAGATACGCCGCTTCCTCTCCGCGGGCCTCGGCTTCTCCCGCGAGGACCGCAACACCAACGTGCAGCGCATCGGCCTGGTCTCCGAGGTCCTCGCCCGCAACGGCGTCCTGTCGGTGGTCCCGGTCATCGCCCCCTACGCCGACAGCCGCGAGGCGGTCCGCAAGCGGCACGAGGCGAGCGGTACGCCGTACATCGAGGTGCACGTCGCCACTCCGGTCGAGGTGTGCAGCGAGCGGGACGTGAAGGGCCTGTACGCCAAGCAGGCCGCGGGCGAGCTGTCGGGGCTGACGGGCATCGACGACCCGTACGAGACGCCGGTGGACGCGGCGCTGGTCCTGGAGACCCAGTCGCAGACCCCGCAGGAGTCGGCCGACGCGGTGTACGCCGTGCTGGCGGAGCGGGGGATCGTATGAGCGACTTCGCTCTCTCGCACCTGGAC
>JABFXD010000123.1 GCA_013361925.1 Streptomyces sp.
CAGTTCTTCTTCTCCGAGGAGTCCGTGCTCGCCTCCGCCGAGGTCGAGCCGTACTCCACCAGCACCACCACCCGCACCACGCTCACCGAGGACACGATCTACGACCAGAGCGGCACCACGGGCGGTCTCCTCAAGCTGAAGTACAACAAGAAGAACATCGCCAAGGGCGTCGTCGGATCGATCACGATGGGCGTCGACCCGGACGCGGAGAACGACAACACCACGATGTGACACCCCCAGCAGGTGAAAGGGCGCCCGGGACAGTCGAGTCCCGGGCGCCCCTTTTGCGCGCAAGCCCTTACAGGCCCAGCGCCAGATACGTCGCGTCCAGCTCCGCCACGTCCAGGCCCGCCGCCTCGCGGACCAGGCGGATCGCGCGGTAGATCTGGTTGATGTGGGCGATGTCGTGGCCGACGACCTTCTTGATCATGACCTCCATGGTCTCGCCGCCCTGCTCACCGTGGTGGCCGGTGCGCTGCCAGTCCTCCGGGGTGAGGGCCGCGAGGAGGGCCACGTTGGAGGCGCGCAGGCCGGTCCAGGCGTCGAGCATCTGACGGAACGGGAGGCGGGGCAGCGGGGCCCACTTCTCCTCGTCGTAGCCGGGGTAGACCGGGGCGTCCTCGGTGGCGACCAGGCGCCAGCGAAAGCCGTAGACGATGTCGACGTCGAAGAGGTGCCCGACGGTGAACGCGGCCGGCCACTCCCCCTCCTCCGGGACCGTCTCGGCGAGCTCGGTCGGCAGGTCGGCGAAGAGCCGGGCGGCCCATACCGGGGTCTTGGCGAGGACGTCGAACGGGTCGCGCTCGGCGGCGACTTCGAGGAGCGCGGTGACGTAGGCGGCCGGCTCCTTGGTGGCCGAGGGGATGTCGATGCGGGGGACTTCGGTGCTGGTGAGGGTCATTGAGGTCTCTCAGGTGTGAAGTGACGGAGGAAGGAAGTCAGTTGGAGGCGGCGGCCACGGGCTCCGGCGTCTCGGCCGCCGGTGCCTCGGTCTGCCGTACGCCGGGCTTGGCGCCGAGGACCAGGGCCGCGCCGAGGGCGGCGACGGCGGCGCAGACGATCCAGTGCAGCGGGGCGTTGATGCCGTAGAGCAGACCGCCGACGGCCGGGCCGAGGGTGCCGCCGAGGGTGTGGGCGAGGCCCTCGGCGCCCTGGTAGCGGCCACGGAGGTGGGCCGGGGAGAACTCGGCGGGGTAGGCGTTGGCGATCGGGGTGTAGATCGTCTCGGCGACGGTCCACACGACGACCGTCAGGGCCAGCAGCCACACGGCGCTCACGGCACCGGTCAGGCCCATGCCCGCGCCGAGCAGCAGCAGGCCGAGGGCGATGACGCGGCGCGGGTCGCGGCGCTCGGTGTGCTTGGTCAGGGGCAGCTCGATGACCACGCAGAGCAGGGCGTTGAGGCCGAGGAGGAGACCGTAGGCCGTGTTGGACAGGCCGGCGTCGGTGACGTGCAGCGGGAGGGTCGCGGTGGCCTGGCCGTAGACGAAGGTCGCGGCGACCATCGAGAGCAGGAACAGGACGTAGGGGCGGTCGGTGAAGACCTCGCGGTAGCCGCCCTTGCCGGTCGCCTCGGAGACGGTGACCGTCGCCTTCGGGGGGCGGCCGGCCGGCAGGAGCAGCAGGGCCAGGGTGCCGAAGGCGAAGGAGAACATGGCGTCGCCCGCGAACAGGTACGTGTACGAGGCCGCGCTGAGCAGACCGCCGACGAGCGGGCCGACCGCCATGCCGACGTTGACGGCGAGGCGCAGCACCGCGAAGGCCATCACCCGCTGCTCGCCCTCGACGACGTCGACGAGCAGGGCGCCGGCCGCCGGGCGGTAGAGCTGGGCGAAGACGCCGACCAGGCCGACCAGCGCGGTGGTGGTGACGAGGCCGTCGGTGAAGGGCACCGCGGCGGTGGCCGCCGCCGAGCCGAACATCGACACGGCGATGGCGCTGCGTCGGCCGAACCGGTCGGCGACCGTGCCGCCGATCATGTTGCCCACGAACGTGCCGAGTCCGACCACGGCCAGCGCGAGACCCGCCTGGGCGGCGGAGAAGCCCTGGGCGACCAGGAAGAGCACGAGGAAGACGTTGAGGAAGTTCCCGAACTTGATCAGGAACATTCCCGCGAAGATCACCCAGGCGCTGCGGGGCAGTTGGCGCAGGCGTCGGTGCAGGGGGGCGGTGTCCGCCATGAGGGGCTCTCCTTGGGGGCCTTGGGGGGTCGGTCAGCAGGCGGACGCCAACTGCCTTGTTCAGGAGGGAAGGTCGGATGCGGTCTCGGCCGGCTGGGGGACGCGGCGCGCCGCCACCAGCACGGAGGCGAGCACCCCGCACAGCGCCGCGATGACGACGGCGAAGAACGTGGTCAGCTGGTCGAGCGCGCCGGTCGCGTAGCCGTAGCTGTCGGTCTCCGCCACGAAATAGGTCTGGAGGGTGATCTTCAGCCCCGCGCCGACGAGCGTGAGCAGAAACGCCATGGTGCTGAGAACGATGAGGAATGCCCGGGTGCGGGGCTCGTACATTGGCCGCATGACCTCGATGTTCCCGGCCGGAAGGCGGCCGGGGAAGGGGATCGTGCGGGCACCAAAGTGCGTGGCACGAAAGTGCCAGCGACCCTTTTCCGAAGGCTCGCTGCGTCTTTTGTGCCGGGCATTCTTGTGCCACCCGGAAAGTATTTTCCCGCCGGAATTCATGGCACAGAGTTCTCGGCATGACCCAGCAATCAACGACCTCGCGGTCCACCGGTGACCACACGCTTCTCGTCGTGGGCGGCCGGATCCAGACGCTGCGCAAGGCGGCCGCCCTCGGTATCCGCTTCGTGCTGATCCAGCACCAGGACCACTTCGTGCCGGAGGCGGCCAAGCTCGCCGAGGCCGTGATCATCGCCGACTACACCGACTGGGAGACCACCCGCCCGCTGATCGAGGCCGCGCACGTCGCGTACGGCTTCACCCGGGTCGTGTCGATCACCGAGCCCGGTCTGGTGCCGGCCGCGCGGATCAGCGACCACCTGGGCCTGGGCGGCACCACCGAGCGCACCGCCGAACTCCTGCACGACAAGCGGGCGATGCGCGATCTGCTGGCCGCCTCGGAGGACACCCGGGACCTGTCGGTCGCCGCCGCCGAGGTCACGAGCGCCGAGGACCTCGTCGCCTTCGGTGCCGAGCACGGCTACCCGTTCGTGCTCAAGCCGGCCGACGCCACCGCCAGCCTCGGTGTCGAGCGCATCGACGGCCCCGAGCAGGCCGCCGCCGCGTGGGCGAACGTGGAGGCGCTGCGGGCCCGCACCGACCTTCAGTGGGGGAACTTCTTCCACATCGAGCGCTTCCTCGTCGAGCAGTACATCTCCGGGCCGGAGTTCAGCGTGGAGTCCTTCTCCTTCGCGGGCCGGCACATCGTCCTCGCGATCACGGAGAAGCTGACCGGCGGCGAGAACGGGTTCATCGAGTTCGGGCACGCCCTGCCGGCCCGCCTCACCCCCGAGCAGGAGCGCGGCGTCGAGGACACGGTCGCCCGCTTCCTGGACGCCCTCGGCCTCACCGACGGCGCCGCCCACACCGAGCTGCGCCTCACCCCCACCGGCCCGAAGATCATCGAGAGCCACAACCGCATGGGCGGCGACCGCATCTTCGACCTGCTCAACGCCGCCTACGGCATCGACATCGAAGAGTGGATCGTGGCCTGGCAGTTCGAGCTGATCCCGGCCCTGGACGCCCGCCCGGTGCCGGAGCGCTCCGCCGCCACCCGCTTCCTGTCCGCCCGCCCCGGCACGGTCGTCGAGGTGCAGGGCGCCGAGGAGGCCAAGGAGCTGGCCGACGTCATCGACGTCGAGACCACCGTCAGGCCCGGCGACGTCCTGGGCGAGCTGCGCGGCAACTGGGACCGCGCGGGCCAGGTCCTCACCACCGGCCCGGACACCACGGCGGCGATCGCCACCGCCGAGGCCCTGCTGGAGCAAGTCACCGTAGTCACCGTCGAGTTGGAGCAGAAGGTCGCGGCATGAGCAACAGCGGCATGAACAACAAGATCCTGCTGATCATGCGGAACACCTACGCGTGGCACCGCGAGCACATCGAGACGCTGGAGCGGATGGGTCTGGAGATCCACCTGGCCACCGGCGTCAAGCAGGCCGCCGACGACGGCCGCTTCGCCTCCGTGGTGCCGATCCCGGAGGAGCTGGAGGGCGAGTCGATGGCCCGCTTCTGCGCCGAGGAGGCCGGCAAGCTGGGCATCGACACGGCGATCACCTTCTACGACAGCGACATCGCCGTCACCTCCCGCGCCAACCAGCTGCTCGGCCACTCCTGGCCGCGCCCCGAGGCCGACGCGATCTCCCGCGACAAGCAGCTCCAGCGCAATTTCCTCACCGAACACGGCCTGCCCGCACCGCAGTTCGCCGGCGTGACCGGCGTGGAGACGGGCCTCAAGGCCGCCGAGGACTTCTCCTTCCCCTTCATCGTCAAGCCCAGCGCGCTCGCCGCGAGCATCGGCGTGAGCCTGGTCCGTGACCGCGACGAGCTGGAGCGGGCGCTCACCGACGTGGCGCGGCTCGCCGAGGAGTGGGGCGGCTACTTCCCGAGCGACGGCCCCGAGATCGCCCTCATCGAGGAGTTCCTGCCCGGCAAGGAGGTCACCCTCGACGGCGTGGTCGTCGACGGCGCGTTCCACCTCGTCGGCGTCACCAACAAGATGCAGATGCCCGGCCCCTACTTCGAGGAGGACTTCTACACCCTGCCCTTCCGCACCCCGGAGGAGGAGCCGGAGCTGGTCGCGGTCGCCGAGGGCATCGTCGCCGGACTCGGGGTCAGGAACTGTCTGTTCAACGCCGAGTTCCGGCAGGACGCCCAGGGCCGCTACCGGGTCGTGGAGTTCGCCACCCGCATGAGCGGCGGCCAGAACTACCGCAACCTGCGCGAGGTGCACGGCATCGACGCCGTACGGCTCTACGCCAAGGCCGTGCTCGCCGGTGACGACGCCGAGAAGCGGGCCGCCGTGCTCGACGGCGAGGTCCGCCGCGCCGCCACCCCACGCGCCGCCACCTGCATCAAGTTCGCCTACCGGACCGGCACGCTGGTCCGCAACAACCCCGGCGACGCCTACCACTCCCCCTACTTCCGCTCCTACATCCCCGCCTCCAAGCCCGGCGACCGGCTGCGCCGCGCCCCCGAGGGCTGGTACGAGATCGCCGGCTCGCTCGCGGTCGCCGCGCCCTACCGAGGCGTCGAGGACGTCGACCGGGTGGAGCGGATCGCGGCCGACCTGGACGAGCAGCTCGACGTCGTGATGGTCCCGCCCGTGGTCAGGGGCGCCGCGTGATCTTCCGTGCGGGCATCACCGAGCCCACCGCCATCGACCCGTACAAGGCCCAGGAGGGCGAGGGCATCCAGGTCTGCAAGGCGCTGTTCACCGGCCTGCTGGCCCTGGACGAGGCCGGGGAGCTGATCCCGGCCACGGCGACCGCGTGGGAGTCCGACCCGACGGCCACCACCTGGACGTTCCGGCTGCGCACCGACACCGTCTTCAGCGACGGCGAGCCGGTCACCGCGCACAGCTTCGTCCGCGGCTGGCGCCGCGCCCTCGACCCCGAGGCCAACACCGAGACCGCCTACCACCTGGCCGGCGTACGGGACTTCACGGCCGTGGACGACGCCACGCTGGTCGTCGAACTCGCCGAGCCCGACGTCCAGTTCGACCTCAAGACGCTCCAGCCGATCTTCTTCCCGGTGCCGTCCTGGACGCCGGCCGCGCTGGAGCCGTCGTACAACGATCTCCCCGTCGGCAACGGCCCGTTCGTGATGGACGGACCCTGGCGGCACGGCGAGTCGATCCGGCTGCGGCGCAACGAGCGGTGGTTCGGACCGGCGCCGGAGATCGAGGAGATCCACTTCGACATCCTCGACCCGGTCACCGCCCTGGACGACGAGTACGCCCGGTTCGTGGACGGTACCTACGACTACGCCCGGATCCCCCCGGCGAAGACGCGGGAGGCGGCACAGCGGGACGGCTACCTGGAGCAGGAGGGCGCCGGGCTCTTCTACCTCATCCCGTTCTGCCACCAGGCGCCGATGGACTCGGTCGAGGCGCGGCGCGCTGTGTCGGCCGCCATCGACCGGCAGGGCCTCATCGACACCTACTTCCACGGCAGCCGTACGGCCGCGCACTCGCTGCTGTCGCCGTGGTTCGGCAAGGCGCACACCCCGCGCGGGGAGATGGGGGAGGAGGACTGGACGGCGTACGACCCGGAGAGGGCGCGGGAAGCAGCCGCGCGAGCGGGACTCGGCCCCGGTACGCGGGTCGACCTCGCCTACAACACCGGTGCCGGGCACGACGACTGGGTCATCGCCCTCGCCAAGGGGCTGGAGCAAGTCCACGGCTGGCGGGTCGAGTTGCTGCGCACCGACGCGCGCGGGCTGGTCGACCACCGTACGTCGGTGGGGGCGGCAGGTCTGTGCCGGGCCGGGTGGGCCTGTGACTACCCCACCCCCGACAACATGCTCTTCCCGCTGCTGCACTCCTCGTGCACCGCGCCCGACGCCGAGGGCACCGCCCACGGTGACAACGAAGGGCGGTACGTGGACGCCGAGTTCGACGCCCTGGTGGCCCGCGCCCGCGCCGCCACCGACCCCGCCGAACGCGTCGACGCCTGGCGGCGGGCCGACCGGATCGCGATCCGCGACCTCGCCCTCATCCCCCTCTGGTACCGCACCGACCAGCGCGTGTACGCGGCCGACCGCATCGGCGGCCTGCGCATCGACTTCGACGGCAACCCGACCTTCACGACCGTGACCGCAAGGAGCACCCAGCGATGAGCACCACTCCCGTGTACGACATCCTCGGCATCGGCTTCGGGCCCGCCAACCTCGCCCTCGCCATCGCCCTGGAGGAGCGGAACTCCCCGCTGACCGCACGCTTCCTGGAGGCCCGCCCGAGCCCGGAGTGGCAGCCGGGGATGCTCCTGGACGGCTCCGACATCCAGAACCACCCCAGCCGCGACCTGGTGACCCTGCGCAACCCGCGCTCCCGCTACAGCTTCCTCAACTACCTGCACGAGCAGGGCCGGCTGCTGCGCCACCTGAACCTCCCCTCGGAGTTCCCGCTGCGCAAGGAGTACGCCGGGTACATCCGCTGGGCCGCCGGCTTCTTCTCCCACCTCGTCGACTGCAACCAGCGGGCCGAGGGCCTCCAGGTCGTGGAGGAGAACGGGGAGCGGCTGTACGAGGTGACGACCATGTCGGGGCAGCGGTACCTCGGTCGCACGCTGGTGATGGGTCCCGGGCGGACGCCTTACATTCCGGCGCCGTACGACTCGCTCCGCGGCGAGCGGGTGTTCCATCTGACCCAGTACCTGCCGAAGCTCGCCTCGCTGACGGCTTCCGGGCAGCCTTCGTCGGTTGCTGTCATCGGCGGCAGCCAGAGCGCCGTTGAGCTGGCGCTGGACCTCGGACGGCGGTTCCCGCGGGCTCGGGTGACCACCTACACGCGGTCGCACTCGCTGCGGCAGAAGGACACCAGCCCGTTCAGCGAGGAGGGGTACTTCCCCGAGTTCACCGACTACTACTTCCGTGCCTCGCGGGACGGCAAGAAGGCCCTCGACGCGTTCATGCACCCGACGAACTACTCGTCCGCCGACATCGACGTGCTGCGTGAGCTGTACCTGGAGATCTACGAGCAGGAGCTCGACGGGGACCAGCGGCTGTTCGTGCGGGGCAATCTGGAGGCCGTGTCGGTGGCCGAGGCGGACGGGCGGGTGAACATCGACTTCCTGGAGCGGAACACGGGGGAGACGGTGACGGACTCGGTCGACTTCGCCGTGCTGGCCACCGGGTTCCGGAACATGGGGCCGGGGGCGCATGAGGAGCTGTGCCCGCCGCTGATGGCCGGGCTGGCCGGGCTGTTCGCCAAGGAGGCGGACGGGCGGCTGGAGGTGGGTGTCGACTACGCGCTCAAGGCTGTTGCCGACGGGACGCCTCCGCTGTTCCTCAACGGGCTGTGCGAGTCGAGCCATGGGATTGGTGACGCGGGGTCGTTCAGCTTGCTGTCGCTTCGGGCGGCGACGCTTACGGATTCGCTGAGTGCGGTGCTGTCCAGTAACGACCGGAGCGCCGTGCTGGCTGCGGCGTGATGCGCGTGTGCCGGTCCGTTGTGGCTGGTCGCGCAGTTCCCCGCGCCCCTAGGTAGGCCGTCCCCACGCACATGGAGTTCTTACCCCAAATGACTGCAACCATCGATCACGCCGCCCCTACCTCCCCCGGGTACCCCGGGCCCTACGTCTCCGGCACTCTGCCCGGGCCCCGTAGCGCCGAGCTGCTCGACCGGCAGGCTGCTCGGGAGTCCAACTCACGCTCCTATCCGCGAAAACTTCCCATAGCCATACGACGGGGCAAGGGGAGCTATGTAGAAGACCTCGACGGGAACGTCTTCCTGGACTTTCTCTCCGGGGCCGGGGTGCTCTCGCTCGGGCACAATCACCCCGAGCCGCTGGCCGCCGCGCACCGGCAGCTGGACGAGTTCGTGCACGGGCTGGATTTCCCCACCCCCATCAAGGACGAGTTCACCTCGCTGACCATCGGGATGCTGCCGGCGCCGATGCGGGAGCGGACGAAGATCCACTTCTGTGGGCCGACCGGCGCCAACGCCGTGGACGCCGCGCTGAAGCTGTGCAAGACCGCCACCGGCCGTGAGGAGATCATCACCTTCCAGGGCGGGTTCCACGGCGCGACCATGGCCGCGATGAGCGTCACCGGGCTCGTCGAGCAGAAGGAGCCGGTGCGCGGGCGGATGCCGGGCGTGCACTTCTTCCCGTACTCCAACTGCCACAGCTGCCCGCTGGGGCTGAAGCGGGAGAACTGCGAGGTCAACTGCGCCACCTTCCTGGAGCGCGCCCTCACCGACGTCAACGGCGGCATCACCCTCCCCGCCGCCGTGATCATGGAGCTGGTCCAGGGCGAGGGTGGTGTCATCCCGGCCGACGTGGAGTTCGTGCGGCGGGTGCGTGAGGTCACCAGGCGGCTCGGGATTCCGATGATCGTCGACGAGGTGCAGAGCGGCTGCGGGCGTACCGGTACCTGGTTCGCCTTCGAGCAGTACGGCATCGAGCCCGATGTGGTGTGTGCCTCCAAGGCGCTCAGCGGCATGGGGCTGCCGGCCTCCGTGATCCTCTACGACGAGAAGCTGGACGCCTGGGCGCCGGGCGCCCACAGCGGCACCTTCCGCGGCAACCAGCCCGCCTTCGCCGCCGCCGTCGCCACCCTCAAGGTCGTGGCGCGGGACCGGGTGCTGGAGAACGTCCGTGCCCGGGCTGAGCAGTTGATGGTGCATTTGCAGGGACTGCGGGGCGTGAGCCCGTACGTCGCCGATGTGCGCGGCCTCGGGCTGATGACCGGTGTCGAGCTCAACGACCCCGTCACCGGGCAGCCCGCCAGCGAGCTCGCCAAGCGGGTGCAGTGGGAGGCCGTCAGCCGCGGGCTGATCCTCGAACTCGGCGGCCGTGACGACTGCGTCGTGCGCATGCTGCCGCCCCTGAACTGCTCCGAGCAGGAGATCGACATCGCCGGACGCATCCTGCGCGAGGCCCTCACCGCCGCCGAGGAGGCCCTCCGATGAGCGCTCACGACGTCCATGACCTGGTCGTCGCCGGGTTCGGGCCCTCCGGGATCGCCCTTGCCGCCGCCGTCGAGGACCACGACGACGCCAACGGCGGGGTGCTCAGCGCCCGGTACTTGGAGAAGGCCGGCGACTCCGCCTGGCAGCCCAACCTCGTCCTGCCCGGCACCGACATCCAGCACCACTTCCTGCGCGACTTCGCCACGCCCCGCGACCCGCGCTCCCGCTTCGGGTTCCCGAGCTACATCCACCAGACCGGCCGCTTCTACCCGTTCACGCTGATGGGCGGCTACCCGAGCCGCCTGGAGTGGTCGGACTACGTGCAGTGGGCGGCCGGGCAGGTGCGGGGCCAGGTCGACTACCACCGTGAGGTGCTCTCGGTGGAGCCCGTGGTGGGGGACGGCGGGCGGGTGCTCAGTGCCCGGGTCGTGTCGCGTGATCCTCGCGACGGGTCCGTGCACCGCGTCGAGGGGCGCAACATCGCCCTCGCCACCGGGCATGTGGCCTACGTTCCCGAGGTGTTCCAGGGGGCACTCGGTGAACGTGTCTTCCACGCCTCCCAGTTGCTGCCCAAGCTCGCCGCCCTCGGCCCCCTGGACCGCGTCGCCGTCATCGGCGCCGGGCAGACCGCCGGTGAGATCGTGCTGCACCTCGCCGGGCAGAACCCCGACGCCCACATCCACTCCCTGGTCCGGCACGCCGGCTTCCGGATGTACGAGCTGGGCCACTTCAGCAACGAGGTGTACTTCCCCGACGAGACCGACTACTTCTACGCCCTCGGCGACGACGAGCGCGAGCGTGCCCTGAACCAGGCTCGGGCCACCAACTACGCCGCCGTGGACCCGGACGTCTCGACCGGGCTGTACCAGGCCGCCTACCAGGACCGGCTCACCGGGCGGCAGCGGCTGCACATGCACCGGCGGACCGATGTCCGGGAGGTCTCCGTCGTCGGGGACGCCGTACGCCTGGAGACCGAAGAGGTCTTCACCGGGGAGCGCGGCGTCATCGAGGCCGACGCCGTCATCGTCTGCACCGGCTACCGCGAGCCCGCCTTCCCCCGCCAACTGGAGGCGTTCAAGCCCTACCTGAAGCTGGACGCGCAGGGGCGGCCGGAGGTGACCCGCGCCTATCGCGCCGAGACCACCGGCGACTGCGAGGTGGGTCTCTACCTCGACGGCCTCACCGAGTGGCGGCACGGCATCGGCTCCGCCACCTCCTTCAGCCAGATGGCCGCCAAGGCCGACACCATCCACCGCGACCTGCGCAGCCGACTGCGGCAGCCCGTCGCCGCATGAACCGGGGGGACCCCATGAGCGAGCAGCAGAGCGAGCAGAAGAAGAGCTTGATGCACGTGTTCACCGCGCACGAGGAGGACATGGTCTTCGAGGAGCCGTACAACGTCAGCGGCCGGCGTATCTTCCCCTGGCCCGGCGCGGTCGAGGAGCCCTTCTGGGGCGGCGCCTGGGTGGATGTGGCGCCCGGTGAGACGTCCACCGCGCACCATCACGACGAGAACGAGATGTTCTTCATCACCGAGGGCAGCGGCGTCATGCGCATCGGCGCCGAGACGCGCCGGGTGCGGGCCGGGGAGACGGTGTTCATCACGCCGTACCAGGACCACGACCTGACCAACGACGGCGAGACCCGGCTGCGGTTCGTCACCATCTGGTGGGGCGGCGCCGAGGCGGTCGCCCGCGAACGCGCCAAGTGGGCCTCGGTGTTCGAGATCGACGACCCGTCAGGTCCCGTCAACTCCCGTGTGGTGGCAGGGGTGTCCGTCTGATGAGTCCCATCGTGCACGCGCACGCCGACGCCGTGGTCGTCGGCGGCGGGGTGATCGGCGCGGCCATCGCGCACCAGCTCGCGCTGGCCGGGCTCGGCCGGATCGTGCTGTGCGACCAGGGCCGGGTCAACGCCCAGGGCGCCACGTCCCGTTCGGGCGGGCTGCTGCGGCTGCACCACACGTCCGTCGCCGACACGCGGCTGGCCGCACGCTCCCTGCCGGTCTTCGAGCAGTGGGCCGATGTCATCGGCGGGGACTGCGGCTACCGGCGCACCGGCTTCGTGATGATCGTCGGTGACAACCACGCCGAGGACCTGAAGCAGAACGCCGACGCGACGACGGACGCCGCCGGACACCGGCGCGTCGAGATCGTCGAGCCGGGCGAGCTGAAGGAGATCTATCCCGGGCTCAGCACCGAGAACATCGCGCTGGCCGCCTACGAGCCCGAGGGCGGCTACGCCGACCCGATGATGGCCTCCGGGGCGCTGCTGGCCGCCGCCTACCGGCTCGGGGTCTCCCCGTCCGAGGGCATCCGGGCGATGAAGGTCCTGGAGCACGCCGGTGTCGTCACCGGCGTCCTCACCTCCATCGGCCGTATCGACTCCCCGCTGGTCGTCCTCGCGGGCGGCGCCTGGGGGTCCGCTCCCGCCGAGTACCTCGGCGTGCACATCCCGGTGACCGCCCGCAGGATCGGCCTCGCGCAGGCCGAGCTGCCGGGTGCCGGGCGGCGCGGCTCGCGGGCCTCGGTGCCCACCTGCATCGACGACACCACCGGCTCCTACTTCCGGCCCGACGGCCTGGACCGCTTCTACTTCGGTGTGCCCAGCAAGCCCGACACCGAGCTGGGCCGGGACGTGGAGCCGCTGACGCAGGCCGAGCTGGAGGCGGCGATCAACGCGATCGCGGTCCGGGTCCCGCAGGCCGCCACGGCTCCGCTGGCCGGCACGCGCTCCGGGCTCGACGGCTACACGCCGGACAAGCGGCCCGTCGTGGGCGCCGCCGGGCCCGACGGGCTCTACCTCGCCCTCGGCTTCAGCGGTGGCGGCTTCAAGATGGCGCCCGCCGTCGCGGAGCTCGCCGCGCGGGAGATCATCGACGGCGGTGCCGTACCCGGCAAGGCGGTCCAGGAACTCCTGGAGCCCTACCGGCCGCAGCGGTTCCTCGCGGGCCGGCCGGTCAGACCGGAGGCGCCGTATGACCACATGTGAGCCAGGGCCGCGACTGCGGGCGCTCCTCGCCGAGGACATCGCCACCGTCCTCGCCAAGGACCCCGCCGCCTCCTCCCGCGCCGAGGTGCTGCTCTACCCGCACATCCACGCCCTGTGGACGTACCGGATCGCGCACCGCCTCTGGCGGCGCGGGCACCGCTTCACCGCCCGCGCCCTGTCGCTGCTGGCCCGCGCGGTGAGCGGCATCGAGATCCACCCGGGGGCGCGGATCGGCCGCCGCTTCTTCGTCGACCACGGCACCGCCGTCGTCATCGGCGAGACCGTCCGCATCGGCGACGACGTGATGCTGTACCACCAGGTGACGCTCGGCTCGGTCGGCTGGTGGAAGGACCTGCGCCGCCCGGCCGGGTCCCGCCGCCACCCCGTCGTCGGCGACCGCGTGATCATCGGCACCGGCGCCAGCGTGCTGGGCCCGGTCACCGTCGGCTCCGACTCCCGCGTCGGCGCCCACGCCATCGTCCTGGACGACCTCCCGCCGCACAGCCGCGTGGTGGCCCCGACCTGCGAGGTGCTCCCGGCGCTCGACACCGGCGCCGTCCCGGAGCCCGCCCTCAACCAGCTCGCCTCCTAAGCCTTCTAAGGACTTCACGACCATGACCTCGTACGTCGTCACCAGCGCCCCGCCCAACCCCAACGGCGACCTCCACCTCGGCCATCTCTCCGGCCCGTTCCTCGGCGCCGACATCCTCAGCCGGCACCTCCGCCAGCGCGGCAACGACGTCCGTTACGTCGGCTACTCCGACGAGCACTCCTGCTACGTCCCGCGCCGTGCCGCCGAGATCGGCTCCACCGCGTACCCGACGGCCAAGCTGTTCGGCGACCGCATGGAGCAGACGCTGTCACTGGGCTCGATGCACCACGACTGGTTCACCCGCCCGCTGACCGACTCCACGCACACCGAGTTCGTGCAGCGCTTCTTCCTGGAGCTGTGGAACGCGGGCGCGCTGAAGGTCGAGGAGCTGCCCGTCTTCCGCTGCGAGCCCTGCGACCGCTATCTGTACGAGGCCGAGGTGCGCGGCGAGTGCCAGTTCTGCGCCGACCCCTCCGACGGCATCTACTGCGAGGCCTGCGGTCTCGCCCAGGACCCGGCCGGCGTCGCCCACCCGAAGTGCACGTCCTGCTGGCAGGAGCCGGGCCTGACCACCCTGCGCCGGATCGTCTTCCCGCTCGACGACTACCGCGACCGCCTCCAGGCCTATTACACGGAAGCCCAGTCGAAGGCGGAATGGCGCCCGCGCCTGATCTCCTACCTGGACGGCCTGTTCGAGCGGGCGCTCCCCGACACCCCGATCTCCCGTGAGGCCGACTACGGCATCCCGGTCCCGCTGGAGGGCTGGGAGGGGCACATCCTCGACACCTGGTTCAGCGGCATCTTCGGCTACGCCGCCGCCACCGCCCGCCTTTCGGAGGCGCACGGCGACAAGGGTGAGTGGGAGCGCCTGTGGACCAACCCCGACACGAGGATCATCAACTTCATCGGCTTCGACTGCTCCTTCTCCCACGCCGTCCTGTGGCCGGCCCTCCTGCTCGCCCAGGGCACGCTCACGCTGCCCTCCCAGGTCGTGATCAACGAGTTCTACCGGCTGGAGGGCGACAAGTTCTCCACCAGCCGCGGCCACGCCATCTGGGGCGGCGAGTTCCTGCGCCGCGTCAACGCCGACGCGCTGCGCTTCCACCTCGCGCTGACCGGCCCCGAGCGGGAGCAGAACAACTTCTCCATGAAGGAGTTCGCCGACACCGTCAGCACGGTCCTCGCCGGTGGCATCGAGCGCTGGACGGACACCGTCCTCGACCTGCTCTCCCAGGACTTCCAGTCGACGGTCCCCGCCACGCCCCTCTCCGTCACCTTCCTCGACGAGGACCGCGCCGAACTGCCGGACCGTATCGCCGCCGCGCTCGGCGCGGAGACCTTCTCCCCGCAGAAGGCCGCCGCCGAACTGGCCGTGGTCGTCGACCGCGCCGTGGACGACCTGCGCCAGCTGTCCCTCGTACGCGCCGCGGGCCCCCGCGAGGAGTACGCGGCCCGCCTCGTCGCCCACCTCGAACTCCTCGCGGCGGTCGCGGTCACCTCGGCCCCCCTGATGCCGGGCTGGTCCGCCCACCTCGCCGGACAGCTGGGCGTGCCGGTGGACATGACGACGCAGATGCCC
>JABFXD010000803.1 GCA_013361925.1 Streptomyces sp.
CGAGGCATAAGGAGGGCATCGGTCCAAGGTCCCGACTTGCTGCGATACCTGAGTCGTAGGGGCCGTCCCTTAGGGGGAGGGGTCCGCGGAAATGCATTGGCGGCCTCCCGTCCCGCTCACCTACAATCTCCGCTCTTGCCCGCCTCCCCCGCGGAGTGCCGCCGACCGGACGGAAACCGGTCGGCATGTCGCAGCGCCCAGCAGCCACTCAGCCCGCAGCACCTTCGGAGGCACCCCCTTGTCCACGCCCGCCGACGACCCCGCGCCCCTGGACGACCCCCTCGGCCGTGAGCGCGGCCATCTCGCCGCGTCCCGCGCCGCCCTGCGCGCCATGCGGGAGGACGCCGAGTCCCTCGACATCAAGGACGTCACCGCGAACTGGGTCAACGCCCAGATCCTGGAACGCCAGATCAACGAGCGCATCAAGGCGCTGGCCGACCTCAGCGACACCCCCCTGTTCTTCGGCCGCCTCGACTATCTGCACGCCCCGGGCGCCGAGCAGGCGGAGGGCGCGGATGGTGAGCGCTTCTACATCGGGCGGCGGCATGTGCACGACGGCGACGGCGACCCGATGGTCATCGACTGGCGTGCGCCGGTCTCGCAGCCGTTCTACCGGGCGTCGAAGAAGGACCCGATGGACGTCGGTCTGCGCCGCCGCTTCGGGTACACGCGCGGCGACATCACGGCGTACGAGGACGAGCACCTCTCCGACCCGGCCGAGGCGGCGACCACCAGCAAGCTCCTCCAGCAGGAGATCGAGCGGCCCCGTGTCGGTCCGATGCGGGACATCGTCGCCACCATCCAGCCCGAGCAGGACGAGATCGTGCGGTCGGGCCTGGGCGGGACCGTGTGTGTGCAGGGAGGGCCGGGGACCGGGAAGACGGCCGTCGGTCTGCACCGGGTCGCGTATCTGCTCTACGCCCACCGCGACCGGCTCGCCCGCACCGGCACCCTCGTCATCGGGCCGAACCGGTCCTTCCTGCACTACATCGAGCAGGTGCTGCCCGCGCTGGGCGAGTTGAGCGTGCAGCAGGCCACGGTCGACGACCTGGTCGCCAAGGGCGCCGAGGTGCGGGGGACGGACGACGCGCCCGCCGCGGTCGTCAAGGGTGACGCGAGGATGGCGGAGGTGCTCCGGCGGGCCGTCTACTCGCATGTCACGATGCCGACCGAGCCGGTCATGGTCGTGCGCGGCTCGCGCAGGTGGCGGGTTCCGGCGTACGAGCTGGAGGACATCGTCCGCGAGTTGCTCGACCGCGACATCCGCTACGGCGCCGCCCGCGACGCCCTTCCGCAGCGCATCGCGCACGCGGTGCTGGTGCAGATGGAGCGCGCGGGCGAGGCGCCGGACGACCGGGTGCAGGACGCGGTGGCCCGCAACCCGGCGGTGAAGGCGGCCGTGAAGGAGATCTGGCCGCTGGTCGATCCGGCGAAGCTGGTGCTGCGGCTGCTGACGGACGCGGACTTCCTCGCCGTCCACGCGGACGGGATCCTCGACGAGGCCGAGCAGAAGACGATCCTCTGGGCGAAGCCGGTACGGTCGGTGAAGTCGGCCAAGTGGTCCGCCGCGGACGCCGTGTTGATCGACGAGGCGACGGACGTCGTCGCGCGCACGCACTCGCTCGGGCATGTGGTGCTGGACGAGGCGCAGGACCTCTCCCCCATGCAGTACCGGGCGGTCGGCCGTCGCTGCACCACCGGCTCGGCGACCGTCCTCGGCGACCTCGCGCAGGGCACCACGCCCTGGGCGACCCGGAGTTGGGACGAGGCGCTCGCCCACCTCGGCAAGGCGGACGGCGTCATCGAGGAGCTGACGGCGGGTTTCCGGGTGCCGACCGACGTCATCACGTACGCCTCCCGGCTGCTCCCGCACATCGCGCCGGGCCTCACCCCGGTCGCGTCGGTGCGGGAGAACCCCGGCTTCTTCGATCTGCGCGAGATCGGCGACACGGCCGAAGTCGTCGCCGCCTGCGAGGAGTTGCTGCGCAACGAGGGCTCGACGGGTCTGATCGCGGCGGACGCGCGCGTGCCGGTGCTGGCGGAAGCCCTCGACGCGGCCGGCATCGGCTACCTCGCGCCCGGCGAGGAGACGACCGAGGAGACCCGGCTGACGCTGGTACCGGCGTCGCTGGCGAAGGGCCTGGAGTACGACTACGTGGTCCTCGACGAGCCGCAGGCGGTCGTCGACGGCGAGCCGGACGAGCGGACGGGACTGCGGCGGCTGTACGTCTGCCTCACCCGCGCGGTGTCGGGCCTGATCGTCACCCATGCGGCACCGCTGCCCCGGCAACTCGCCTAGGCGGGCAGGGATCTCAGCAATGGGGTGCCTGTTGAATGCCCTTCAACAGGCGACGCCACTGCGCTACCGCCTTTGCCGATACCGGGTGTTCCCAGCCCTGTGGTCTTGCCGCTCCGCCGATGTGGAAAGCGTCGACCCCGGCTGCCAGCAGGTGCGGGACATGCTCCAGCTCCAAACCCCCGCCCACCAGGATCTGCTGCTCGTACCCGGGCTCCCCGCTCTTCGCCGCCTCGGCCAGCAGTGCGGGGAGCCCGGAGGCGACGCCTTCCGCCGAGCCCGCCGTGAGGTAGGTGTCCAGGCCCGGCAGGTCTGCCAACTGCTTGCGCAGGGCGTCCCGGTCGACGGCGTGGTCGATGGCGCGGTGGAAGGTCCAGGAGCAGCCGTCCAGTTCCGCGACAACCCGCTCCACCGCCGCCAGGTCCACGCCGCCCTCCGCGTCGAGGAAGCCGAGCACGAACTGGTCCGCGCCGGCCGCGCGCAGCTCACCGGCGGTGCGGACCAGCCGGTCCACGTCTCCCGCCGCGAAGCCGTCCGTCAGGCGGAGCATCACGCGCAGGTCGATGTCGACGGCGGCCCGGATGGCGCTGAAGGTCGCCACGGGCGGCGTCAGGCCGTCGGCCGCCATGTCGGTCACCAGCTCCAGCCGGTCCGCGCCGCCGGCCTGCGCCGCGATCGCGTCCTCGGCGTCGAGGGCGATGACCTCGAGGACTGCACGCTTGCTCATGGGACCCCGTTCGTTGGCGTAGGCGACAGGACGATGACTGGAGCGACTAGAGGTCTAGTCCAATCCAGGGTACGCCCGCAGCCGCCGCGCCCGCGACAAGATCGCCGCCGGTCACCAGAAGATGTTCAGCTCCTTCGCCTCCGCCCCCGCCAGCTCGAACGTCCGCCCCGCCACCGGGCGCCCCGAGTAGAGCCGTACGAGAGTCGCGGCGTCCCCGATGTAGCGCGCCGGTGTCCGCTCGCCCGACACCGCGCCCAGCGTGAGCGGCTCGTCCACGTCGTCCAGGTCGGCGTGGAGCGGCAGACAGCCCTTCTCCCGGGTGATGCGGGCCAGCAGGGTGAGCGCGTGCGGCAGGCCCGGGCCGATGTAGGCGCCGGGCTCCCCGAGCGCGTCCCGTACGTCTCCCCCGTGCACCCATTCACCCAGCGCGGCCAGGTCCAGCGCCCCGCCCGCCTTGGCGATCACCGGCCCGGCCTCGGTCATCCCGCGCTCCAGCTCGTCCACGACCTGCGCGTTGGTCCACTCGGCGCGCTCGGCGATGTCCCGGTCGTTCGCCTCCGGCGAGAAGACCCCCTTCTCGTAACGGCTCTCCACGATCCGCATCAGCGCGGACGAACAGTGCGCCACCACGTCCCGGACCGTCCAGCCGGGACACCCGTCCGTGGGCC
>JABFXD010000491.1 GCA_013361925.1 Streptomyces sp.
GCCGAACATCGACACGGGCATGGGCCTGGAGCGTCTGCTGACCGTCCTCCAGGGCCGTGACTCGGTCTACGAGACGGATCTGTTCGAACCCTGGACACGGCTGCTCCCGCGCCTGTGGGACCTGGACGAGCCGTCGTTCCGCCTGGTCTGCGACCATCTGCGCTCCGGCCTCGTCGTCATCGGCGAGGGCGTACGGCCGACCAACACGGGACGCGGCTACGTCCTGCGCCGCCTCGTCCGCCGGCTGCTGACCCTCCTGTGGCAGCGGGACCCCACGCGCACCTTGTCCGACCTGCCGCGGGAGCTCGTCGAGCACACCCTGGACCACTTCCGGATGTCCGGCACCACCGACCCGGTCCTCGGCGTCCTCCTGGACGAGGAGGACCGCTTCGGCAAGCTCCTCGACCGGGGCCACCGTGTCCTCTCCCACCCGAGGTACCAGGGGCGGCTGACGGAGGAGGACTACCACTACCTCCACGACACCCACGGTCTGCCCCGCGATCTCGTGGTCGGAATGCGGAGCCTGCGCCGATGAGCCGCCGTACATGATCGTGACCAGGCCCCGGCCGCGTTACCCCTCGTGCGGCCGGGGCACTCGGGGGCCGCGGCGGCTTCCCTTCCGGAGTCGCCCGGTCCAGTCGGAGGTGGAGAGCATGGGGCACGGTGGAAACGTGATCGACGAGCTGGTCGCCGATCACCGCGAGGTCGAGGAGTTCTTCGGTCGCATCGAGGCGCTGCCCCCCGGTGACAAGAACCGCAAGGTCCATGCCGACCAGGCCACCATCGAGCTGGTCCGGCACTCGGTCGCCGAGGAGGCCTATCTGTACCCCGCCGTGCGGGAGCATCTGGCGAACGGGAACACCCTCGCCGACCGGGAGATCGAGGACCACTCCAAGGCGGAGCAGCTCATGAAGGACCTGGAGTCCTGTGAGGCGGACGATCCGGAGTTCGACCGGATCGTCGGCGAGCTGATGACCGAGGTGCGCTCGCACATCGCCGACGAGGAGGAGAACCTCTTCCCCCAGCTCCGCGCGGTCTGCCCCGCGGAGCGGCTGGACGAGCTGGGCGAGAAGATCCGCATGGCCAAGAAGGTGGCGCCGACCCGGCCGCACCCGTCCACCCCGAGCGAGCCCCCGGCGAACAAGCTGCTCGCGCCGGGCCTGGGTCTCGTCGACCGGATGCGCGACGCGCTGACGGGCCGCGGCAAGGAGGACTGACCCCGACCTTCCTCAGGCGACCAGCGGCTCTCGCGGCTCTCGTTGGTCGAGAACGTCCAGGAGCCGCGCACGATGCAGTTCCGCCACGGGCGCGACCAGGTCGGGATGGCGCAGCAGAGCCGCCGCCCCCTGGTCGCGCCCGTCCGGCGCGACCAGCCGTCTGAACTCCACCGGCGCCCCTGCCAGGTGCTCTCCCTCCCCCACCGCGGCCGCGGCGAGCCGGGCCAGCTCCGGGTCGGTGAGCAGACAGGCGGCCCAGCTCGCGACGACCTCGTCCACCCAGGTACGCCAGGCGTCCTCCTCCCGGACCGGGCCCGAGCCCGTGAGCCCGTCGAGGCGCGCCGAACCACCCGGTCCCGCCAGCTCGACCAGCCCGGCGTCCATCGTCAGGCCCGCTCCTGGAGGCGCACGAACAGCGGTTCCGCCTCCGGGAGCGTGCCGTCGAGGGGGGTGACCTGGCGCGCGATGCGTTCCGCCGCCCCGGGGACGAAGGGCCGTAGTTCTCCTGCCAGTTCGCGGCACGCCCCGACCAGCGCGGCGAGCACCGCGTCCAGGCGCTCTGACGCGTCGGTGTTGCCCTGCCGTTCCGCCCGGGCCAGTTCCCAGGGCCGGGTGGTGTCGATGCAGCGGTTGGCCTCTTCCACGATGTCCCAGGCGGCGTCGACGGCCCGCCGGAAGTCGAAGTCGGCCAGCGCGGTGTCGATCCGTCCGGGTGCCGCCCGGCACACGTCGAGCAGTGGCGTCACCGCGAACCGGTCGGTGCCGAGCGCCGGTACGGTCCCGCCGCGATAGCGGTGGACCATGGTCACGATCCGGTGGACCAGGTTCCCGAGGCCCCCGGCGAAGTCGGCGTCGGCGCGGGCGGTCAGCCGCTCGACGGTGAAGTCGGCGTCCCCGACCCGGGGTACGTCACGCAGCAGCCACCACCGCACCGCGTCGGTGCCGTACGCGGTGGTCAGGGCGAGCGGGTCGACGGTGGTCCCGTTTCCGGACTTGCTGATCTTCCGTCCGGCGACGGTGAGGTAGTCGTGGACGAGGATGTCGGTCGGCAGCGGCAGGCCCGCCGACAGCAGCATGGCCGGCCAGTACACGGCGTGGAACCGTACGACGCCCTTGCCGACGAGGTGGACGCGGCGGTCTCCGGCGGCCCACCACCGCTCGTACGCGGGGTCGTCGGTGCCGTAGCCGAGGCTGGTGACGTAGTTGCCGAGGGCGTCCCACCAGACGTAGACGACCTGCTGGGGGTCGTCGGGGACGGGGATGCCCCAGCCGCGGGCGCGGGTGTGGGAGCGGGAGACGGAGAAGTCGTGCAGGCCGCTGTCGATGAGCGCGAGGACCTCGTTGCGGCGGGCGGCGGGCTCGATGCGCAGCGTGCCGCTGGTGATCAGGTCGCGGAGCCGGTCGGCATGGCGGGAGAGTCTGAAGAACCAGTTCTCCTCTGCGACGCGCTGGGGCTCGGTGCCGTGTTCGACGCAGCGCCCGTCGACCAGTTCGTCGGGCGTCCAGAACTGCTCGCAGCCCACGCAGTACAGCCCCTCGTACTCCTTGCGGTACAGGTCGCCGGCCGCCGCGCACCGGCGCCACAGCCGTTCCACCCCCGCACGGTGCCGGGGGTCGCTGCTGGTGCGGATGAAGTCGTCGAAGGAGAGCGCCAGCGGGTCGCGCAGGGCGGCGAACGCGTCGGCGTTGCGGTCCACGAACTCCCGCACACCGACGCCCTCTGCCTCCGCGGCCAGCACGTTCTTGAGCGAGTTGTCGTCGGTACCGCTCAACAGGCGCACATCGTCGCCCCGCCCGCGTCGATGCCGGGCGAGTGTGTCGGCCTGCACCAGCTCCAGGGCGAAGCCCAGGTGCGGGCGGGCGTTGACGTACGGAATGGTCGTGGTGATGTAGTGGCGTGATGCGGTCATCGGTCCTCCCGCCGGTACCGGGACCTGCTCCGCACAACGCGACGAGGCCCCGTCCCGGGGCCTCGGATTCGGTACGCGTCCGTGCTCAGCAGCCCCAGTGCGGGGGCATCATCCGGTGCTGAGTCGAAGGCGTGATCATGGGGTCGAGCGTAGCAAGGGGTTCCGGCGGCGGACATCTCCTTTTCCGGCGTCCCCCGGACTGGAGTTCCGTGTCCGAGGTGCAGTTGATCGAGTTCGCCGCGCGGGCGGGATACGAGGACTTCATGGCCGACCCGCGCCGAACGGCTCTGGCGGACGAGCGCGACGCGGCGATCGCCCGCACCGTGCTCTGTCCGGTCGAGCTCCTCTGCCCCCGTCCCCCGTCAGCTGCTGACGTGCGGGAGGCGGCCGGTCAGTGGCCGTCTCCGTGGGTGTGCGCCTCGGCCAGCAGCAGATAGCTGGCGGCGGTCCAGGTGTAGGCGCGGTCCCGCAGACCCCTTCCGGTGACGGCGTCGAAGTTCTCGGCGAAGCCGTGCGTCTCGCAGAGGGTGCGGAAGCGGGCGCTGATGTCGTCGGCGAGCCGGT
>JABFXD010000042.1 GCA_013361925.1 Streptomyces sp.
GCCGCCCTCGCGCAGGCTGAGAAGGAACGCGCCGAGTCCTGAGACAGGGGTTCGGCTGGGGGTGGGGGAGTGAGCCGGAGGGCGCGCACCGGCTGAAAGCGCCCGGAGGCGAACGACCAGAAAAGGGGGGGACATGGCCAGGCGTGAGCGTGTCATGAGGATGTCGGTCGAGCTGCCGCTGTGGCGTGCGCTCACCGGCTACCGGGTGCTGACCATGCTGTACGCGGTCGGCCTGTTCGCCACGCAGTACGACGACTACGACCGCCCGGGCATCGCCATCGGCTACTTCGTCGTCCTGTGCGGATGGACGCTCGCCACCCTGCCCCGGGTCCAGAACGAGGCGGCCTGCACCAAGCGCTTCCTCGCCGCGGACCTGGCCGTCGCGCTCACCGGCATCGTGCTCACCCCGCTGGTGGTCAACGACGCGCACATCGACAGCGGCGGTCCCACGCTGCCGTCGATATGGACCGCCGGCTCCGTCCTCGCGTACGCCATCAAGGGCGGCTGGCGCTGGGCCGCGTTCGCCTCGACCCCGGTCGCCGTCGCCAACCTCATCGAGCGCGGCGCCCCGGCCCGCGACACCATCCACAACGTGATCCTGGTCTGGGTCGCCTCCATCGCCATCGGCTACGTCGTCGAGGTCGCCCGCGCCTCCGAGCGCACCCTCGCCCGCGCCCTGGAGATCGAGGCGGCGACCCGCGAACGGGAGCGGCTGGCCCGGGACATCCACGACAGCGTGCTCCAGGTGCTGGCCATGGTGCAGCGGCGCGGCGCGGTCCTCGGCGGCGAGGCGGCGGAGCTGGGCCGGATGGCGGGCGAGCAGGAGGTGGCGTTGCGCACCCTGGTCTCCGGCGGGCTGACGCGGGTCTCCTGGGCGTCCGAGGACGTGACCCAGGGCGCGGTCGTACGGACCGTCGACGAGCCGGATCCCGAGGGCCCCGTCGATCTGCGCGCGCTGCTCGCCCCGTTCGCCGCCGCCAAGGTCAGCTTCGCCGAGCCCGGTGCTCCGGTGGAGCTGCCCCCGGGCGCCGCGAGGGAGCTGGCCGCCGCGGTGGGGGCCACCCTGGACAACGTGCGCAAGCACGCGGGGGAGGACGCGCGTGCGTGGATCCTGGTCGAGGACGAGCCCGACGAGGTGATCGTGACCGTACGGGACGACGGGCCCGGCATCCCCGAAGGGCGGCTCGCCCAGGCCGAGGGCGAGGGGCGGATGGGCGTGGCCCTGTCCATCCGGGGGCGGTTGCGCGACCTCGGCGGCAGCGCCGAGCTGATCTCCGTGCCCGGACAGGGCACGGAGGTCGAACTGAAGATACCGAAGGCTTCACGGGGGAAGGCAGGACAGCGATGAGTGACCAGGGACCGATCAAGGTGATGGTGGTCGACGACCACCCGATGTGGCGCGACGCGGTCGCCCGCGACCTGGGCGAGTCCGGCTTCGAGGTGGTGGCCACCGCGGGCGACGGCGACCAGGCGGTGCGCCGCGCCAAGGCCGCCGGGCCCGATGTGCTCGTGCTCGACCTGAACCTGCCGCTCAAGCCCGGCGTCCAGGTCTGCAAGGAACTCGTCGGCCACAACCCGGCGTTGCGGGTCCTGGTGCTCTCCGCCAGCGGCGAGCACGCGGACGTGCTGGAGGCGGTGAAGTCGGGCGCGACCGGCTATCTGCTGAAGTCGGCGTCGACGGAGGAACTGCTCGACGCCGTGCGCCGGACGGCGGTGGGGGACCCGGTGTTCACGCCCGGCCTCGCCGGACTGGTCCTCGGCGAGTACCGCCGCCTCGCCTCCGAGCCCGCGCCCGCCGCCGACGCCGACCAGCCCAGGGCGCCCGAACTCACCGACCGCGAGACCGAGGTGCTGCGCCTGGTCGCCAAGGGCCTCAGCTACAAGCAGATCGCCGAGCGCCTGGTCATCTCCCACCGCACGGTCCAGAACCACGTCCAGAACACCCTCGGCAAGCTCCAGCTGCACAACAGGGTGGAGCTGGTCAGGTACGCCATAGAGCGTGGACTTGACGACGAGTAAACCAAGGAACCGCTGATTCACCGGAATTGCCCTTCCCGCCCATCCCTGTGTGACCTGGATCACCATTAGCGTGGCCTTCACCAGGCAACCGCGGCGAAGGGACATTTCCATGCGGGTCGGAGTACTGACCGGAGGCGGCGACTGCCCCGGGCTCAACGCCGTCATCCGGGGCATCGTCCGCAAGGGCGTGCAGGAGTACGGCTATGACTTCGTCGGCTTCCGGGACGGCTGGCGTGGGCCCCTGGAGGGTGACAGCGTCCGCCTCGACATCCCCGCCGTGCGCGGCATCCTGCCCCGCGGCGGCACCATCCTCGGCTCCTCGCGCACCAATCCGCTCAAGCTGGACAACGGCATCCGCCGGATCAAGGAGAACCTCGCCAAGCTGGAGGTCGACGCGATGATCGCGATCGGCGGCGAGGACACCCTGGGCGTGGCCGCACGGCTCACCGACGAGTACGGCGTCCCCGTCGTCGGCGTACCGAAGACCATCGACAACGACCTGTCCGCCACCGACTACACCTTCGGCTTCGACACCGCGGTCGGGATCGCCACCGAGGCCATCGACCGGCTGCACACCACCGCCGAGTCCCATATGCGGGTCCTGGTCTGCGAGGTGATGGGCCGGCACGCCGGCTGGATCGCCCTGCACTCGGGCCTCGCCGGCGGCGCCAACGTCATCCTCATCCCGGAACAGCGCTTCGACCTTGACCAGGTGTGCGCCTGGATCACCTCCCGCTTCAAGGCCTCCTACGCCCCGATCGTCGTCGTCGCCGAGGGCGCCATGCCGAAGGACGGCGACGTGGTCCTCAAGGACGAGTCACTGGACTCCTTCGGGCACGTACGCCTGTCCGGGGTCGGCGAATGGCTCGGCAAGGAGATCGAGAAGCGGACCGGCAAGGAGGCCCGGACGACGGTCCTCGGGCACATCCAGCGCGGCGGCACCCCCAGCGCCTTCGACCGCTGGCTCGCCACCCGCTTCGGACTGCACGCCATCGACGCGGTGCGGGACGGCGACTTCGGGAAGATGGTCGCGCTGCGCGGCACCGACATCGTGCGCGTGCCGATCTCGGACGCCACGGCCAAGCTGAAGACGGTCGACCCCGCGCTGTACGCGGAGGTCGGGGTGTTCTTCGGCTGACCCACCCTGTCGACTGCTCGGCCCGAGAACGCCGCCGCGGCCTGCGTGGCGGCGTTCGCCGCGTGCGGGCGCGGGTACGACAGGGACGGGAGCGGCGGACGACGGGGGAGGGTCGCATGGTCGGATGGTGGAACGGGCGGGAGTTACGGGCGCTGCTGGAGCGGCACGAGGCGCAACTCGGCGCCGTCTGGCCCGCGCTGCGGGACTCGGTGCCGCCGCCGTCTCCGACGCCCGACCAGCTGCCGGACCTGGCCGAGCTGCTGCGGGTCGCCGGAAGGTCGGGCGGGGACCGGGGCGCGCGGATCGACAGCATCCCCGAGACCGCCGTGATCATCCTCGTCCTCTCCCTGTGCCACCGACTCCAACCCGCCCTCATCCCGCCCCCGTTGCGCCCCCTGGTCGACCCGGCCGTACCGCTCGACGCCGACGGGGTGAACTCCACCGGCCGCATGACCGCCCGGTTCGCGGAGCTGGCCCGGGACGAGCGCACCCCACGCCATCTGCGCCGCTGGTGCGCCGACGCCGCCCTGCTC
>JABFXD010000195.1 GCA_013361925.1 Streptomyces sp.
ATCGCGGAGGGCTGAGTCCGCCCCTGATCCTCCTTGGCGGGCGGCGCCCGCGGGTGTTGCATGGGGGCTGTGAGCCCACAGTCACAGTCCCCCGGCGACACCGACCCGCGTCACGCCATCGAGACCGTCTTCCGTATCGAGTCCCCCCGTGTCGTCGCCGGCGTCACCCGCGTCGTCCGTGACGTCGGCATCGCCGAGGAGCTCGCCCAGGACGCTCTGGTCGCCGCCCTGGAGCAGTGGCCGCGTGACGGTGTCCCCGACAACCCGGGCGCCTGGCTCATGACCGCCGCCCGGCGCCGCGCCGTCGACCTGGTCCGGCGTCGGGAGAACTACGCCCGCAAGCTCCAGGAGATCGGCAGGGACGTGCCGGAGACGGTCCCGTTCGACGAGCCCGCCGACCCCGACGACATCGACGACGACCTGCTCCGGCTCGTCTTCACCACCTGCCACCCGGTCCTGTCCGCCGAGGCCCGCATCGCCCTCACCCTTCGCCTCCTCGGCGGGCTCACGACGGCCGAGATCGCCCGCGCCCACCTCGTCCCGGAGGCGACGATCGCCCAGCGGATCGTCCGCGCCAAGCGCACCCTCGCCACCAGGAACGTCGCCTTCGAGGTGCCGTACGGCCCCGAACGCGAGGCCCGGCTCGCCGACGTCCTCGATGTCATCTACCTCGTCTTCAACGAGGGGTACGCGGCCACGGCCGGTGACGACTGGCTGCGGCCGGGGCTGTGCGAGGACGCGCTGCGGCTGGCCCGGGTGCTGGCCGGGCTGATGCCCAAGGAGCCCGAGGTGCACGGTCTCGCGGCGCTCCTGGAGTTCCAGTCGTCCCGTTCCGCCGCCCGTACCGGGCCCGACGGCGAGCCCGTGCTCCTCAGGGACCAGAACCGGCGCCGCTGGAACCGCATGCTCGTCGCCCGCGGGGTCACGGCCCTCGCGCGCGCCGACGCCACCGCGGGCGGCGCGCCCGGCCCGTACGTCCTCCAGGCCACCATCGCCGCCTGCCACGCGCACGCCCACACCTACGAGGAGACCGACTGGGCCACCATCGCCACCCTGTACGGCCTGCTCGCCACCCGCGCCCCGTCCCCGGTCGTGGAACTCAACCGCGCGGTCGCGGTGTCGATGGCGAAGGGGCCCGGGGAAGGACTCGCCCTCGTCGATCGGCTCGCCGCCGAACCCGCCCTGCGTGACTACCACTTGCTGCCCAGCGTCCGCGGCGACCTGCTGGCCCGCCTCGGCCGTACGGCGGAGGCACGGGCGGAGTTCGAGCGGGCGGCGGGGCTGGCGGGGAACGGACGGGAGCGGGAGCTGTTGCGCGGGAAGCTGCGGTCGCTGCCCGCGCGGTGAGCGTCGGGATCATCCACGGAAACCCATTCCCTTCCTGGTCAGGGACGGTCTACAGTGGCGCGGCCGCCGCAGCCGGCGTGACCCTTCCGCGGTGCGGCAGCACTCCGACACCCGTGGGGGGTACATACACGTGCGATCTTCCGGATCCACCAGGCCGGTCAGACCTGCCGCGCGCCGCAGACTCGTCGCGCTCACCGCCGTGACGGCCCTGGCCGCCGGCACCGCCACCGCGCTCGCCCCGGGCGCCTCGGCCGACGTGGCCGGATGGCCGGCCACCGACGGCGCCATCGCCGTGGTCAACGACGGCATCACCTTGGTCGACACCGAGGGTGCGGGCTCCGCGTACGTCACCCGGAATACCGACGACGAGGCGCCCGCCTGGGCGCCCGACGGCAGCCGCGTGGTCTTCGAGCAGGCCGGAACCCTGCGTACGGCGAGTGTCGCGGGAGGTGCCTCGACCCTGGTCTACGAGTACAGCGGCCGTTCGGCGTCCCACCCGACGTACTGGGGCTCCGGCAGCCGGATCGTCTTCTCCGCCGCCAAGAAGCTGTACTACGTGCCGTCCGCCGGAGGGACCGCTACCGCCCTGCTGCCCAGCGGCGCCGGCTGTGACACCCGCCCGAGCGCCGCCGCGGTCAGCGGGATCGTGGCCTTCCAGCGGGGCGGCACGTCCTGCTCCGGCACGACCCCGTCGGTCGTGCTCTACGACGCCGCCACCGGCAAGCAGACCACCCTGGTCACCAACGCCGCCGCGCCCGCCCTGTCGCCCGACGGCACCAGAGTCGCCTTCGTCCGCGGCGTCGACGGCCACGCCCAGCTGTTCTCCGTCAACACCGACGGCACGGGCGAGCGCCGGCTCACCCAGGACACCGCGGACTACGACTCCGTGTCCTGGGCGCCCGCGAGCGACCGGCTGGTGGTCCACTTCGACAACAAGTCGACCGAGAACGGCGGTTGCTGCACGGGGGGCAACGTCGTCCTGACCCTCACCGCGGACGGGGTGAGCGAGGGCACCGTCTTCCCGTACGGCGGCCGCTCGCCCGCCTGGCAGCCGCTGCGCAAGAACGGCGTGGGCCGGGTCTGGGGCGCCGACGTCTACGGCAGCAACATCGCCGCGTCCCGCTGGACCTGGAACACCGTCGGCCAGAGCGAGGCAGGCCTCAAGAACGCCTCGTCCGCCGTGCTGGTCTCCAAGGACAGCCAGGCCTACGCGCTGACCTCTCCCGCGCTCGCCGGCAAGAAGGGCGGCCCGGTCCTGCTGACCTCGGCCACCTCGCTGACCTCGGCGGTGCAGACCGAGCTGAAGCGGGTCCTCAAGCCCGGCGCCCCGGTCTACCTCGTCGGCGGCACGTCGATCCTGAGCGGTGCCGTCGCCTCGAAGGTCACCTCGCTCGGCTTCACCCCCAAGCGCCTTGCGGGTACGTCCCGTTACTCGACCTCGGTGGCGGTCGCCAAGGCGATCACCAGCGCCCCGACCGATGTCTTCCTCGCCACCGGCACCGACTACCACTCGGCGCTGGCGGCGGCTTCCGCGGCCGGTGGGCTGGGCAAGAGCGGCAAGGCCGTCGTCGTCCTCAACGAGGGCAACAAGCTGACCACGTCCGTGAAGTCGTACCTCAACGGTCTCGACCCGCGAGAGACGCATGTCATCCCGGTCGGTGGCTCCGCCAAGTACGCGCTGACGCACACGACGTTCTCCCACTGGCCCTCGACGTACACCTACTACCCGGTCACGGGGAGCACCCACGAGGCCACGGCGGCCGCGCTCGCCCGCTTCTGGTGGGGCGGTCCGCGCAACGCCGCGCTGGCCTCGGTGGACAGCTGGCGTGGCGGCACCTCCGCCGCGGCGGCGATGAACGTCTACGGCCCCCTGCTGTGGACGAAGGTCGACGCGCTCTCCGCCGACACGAAGTCGTACCTGGTCAAGGGTGCCGCGAGCCTCAGCTACGTGGCCGTCTTCGGCGGCACCGGGTCGGTGTCGACGCCCGCGCTGAACTCCGCGGGCGGCGCGATCAGCGCCGGCAGCGGCCAGTGGGGTTACACGCCGTACTACAACGGCCTGGAGCCCACGGCGGCGAACTCCGGAGCCCTGGCCGCGCCCAAGGCGAGCCCGGACATCGCCGCACTGCGGACGACGGCCACCCGGTAGTGACGCTCAGGCGGGGGCTCCGATCAGCATCGTCGGCGCCCCCGCGACCCGGGTCAGGAACACGGTCGCCTCGGCCTTCCCGTTCGACTTCGGCAGTGCCTTCCGCCGCAGTTCCTCCGGCTCCACCGCCGACCCCCGCTTCTTCACGGTCAGGATCCCGACCCCCCGCTCCCGCAGCAGCGCCTTCAACTTC
>JABFXD010000846.1 GCA_013361925.1 Streptomyces sp.
GTTGACGTACACGGGGAACCGGAACTGCCGTGTGAGCAGGACGGTTTCGCGTTCGGTGTCGTAGAGGAGCATGGTGGCGCCGTTGCCGCGGTCGTGCGTCTCGCGCTGCTGGGTGCTCCAACTGCCGTCGCCACGCTGGTAGTCGAAGGTGGTGGCCCGCTCGACGTACCAGTGGCTGGAGAGCAGTTTCACGTCACGGACCTTGACCCGGGGGTTGCCGGTCAGATCGAGGCCGGTGCGGTCGAGTCCGGTGCGGCCACGGGCGTCGGGGGTGTCGGCACCCGCGGTCATCGGGCACCGCCCGGAGGGGAGAGGAGGAGCGAGTTGGTCATGAACGCCTTCTATCATCCCCCGGTGCCGGAGCGGCGGCGGTGATCCGCCGTACGGCGGCGGACACCATCTCCGCGAGGCCCCGCCGTCCCTCCTCGTCCGTCGCCCCGGACGGCGAGACGGCACGGACACCCCGGGCCACCCGGTCCGGCATCAGGGCGGCGATCGGCCGGAGGGCACCGGTGCCAGGGGCAGCATCAGCGAGGTCTCCGTCCGACCGGCGTGCGCGCCCCCGCCCGGCGCCGCGTGCAGGGCCTGGTGGCCGATCGAGACGGTGCCGGGGAAGTGCGCGTGCTCGCCGCTGGCACCGTAGGGCAGGGCGGCCGCCACCAGGGGACGACCGGGGAGGACGTCGGCCGCTTCTCGGGCCACGGCGCACGCGATCACCGTGCCGGTGTCCAGCGGCAGATGCGGCCGGTGCTGCTCGGTGGATCCGACGGGGAGGAGGACCAGCGGGCCGTGCGGTACGTCCGGCCAGGCGTGGCCTGCCAGGTCGGCGTGTTCCCGCGTCATGGTCAGGCTGCCGCCGGGGGCGAAGCGCAGCATGGTCTGCTGCTCGCGCTGGAACGTGCGGGCCCCACGCTCCTCACGGTCCGGCCGCCCCCTGGGCGGTCCGCCCCGGGGACGCGTGCCGACCTGCTGGTCGCGAGCACGCAGGGTCGCGTTGTGTTACGCTCACAGAGTTGCAGTTGTGGTACCCATGAACCTATGTGCGCCTGACGGGAATGTTTCTCCTTCAGGCGCATTAGTTGTTTTACCGGCATTTCCGGATGGGGCCTCTGCTTACAGATTGCCTACTGAAGGAGATAGTCATGGCACAGGGAACCGTGAAGTGGTTCAACTCGGAAAAGGGCTTCGGCTTCATCGAGCAGGACGGCGGCGGCCCGGACGTCTTCGCCCACTACTCGAACATCGCCACCCAGGGCTTCCGTGAGCTCCAGGAGGGCCAGCGGGTCTCCTTCGACGTCACGCAGGGCCAGAAGGGCCCGCAGGCGGAGAACATCGTCCCCGCCTGATCGCCGGACGCGTATTCCGCTCACCGGGGTCCGCACCGTCTTGGTGCGGACCCCGGTTTGTGCTGTTTCCAGGAAGGCAGACCCCCGCATGTCCCGCAGGCCCCAGAAGTCCAATCGGCGCGCCTCGTCCCCCTCATCCTCCGTGTCGCCCTCGCAAGAGTTCCGGCTGCCGGAAAGCACGACACCCGCACTTCCCGCCGTCGAGGACTTCGCCGACCTGGACATGCCCGCGGGGCTGTTGAAGACGCTCACCGCGCAGGGCGTGACCACCCCGTTCCCCATCCAGGGCGCCACCCTGCCGAACTCGATCGCGGGCCGTGACCTGCTGGGGCGCGGACGCACCGGCTCCGGCAAGACCCTCGCGTTCGGCCTCGCGCTCCTGGCCCGTACGGCCGGACAGCGCGCGCAGCCCAAGGCGCCCCTGGCCCTCGTGCTGGTGCCCACCCGGGAACTGGCCCAGCAGGTGACCGACGCGCTCTCGCCCTACGCGACGGCGGTCAACCTCCGGCTGGCCACCGTCGTCGGCGGACTCTCCCTCACCAAGCAGGCCGCCACGCTGCGGCGCGGCGCCGAGGTGCTGGTGGCGACCCCGGGTCGGCTCAACGACCTCGTGGAGCGCGGGGACTGCGTCCTCGACCAGGTCGCCATCACGGTGCTGGACGAGGCCGACCAGATGACCGACATGGGCTTCCTGCCGCAGATCACCAAGCTGATCCAGCAGGTCAGGCCCGACGGACAGCGCATGCTGTTCTCGGCCACGCTGGACCGCAACATCGACCGTCTTGTGCAGCGGTTCCTGACCGACCCGGTGGTGCACTCGGTGGACCCGTCCGCGGGCGCGGTGACCACCATGGAGCACCACGTGCTCCATGTCCTGGACGAGACCGACAAGAAGGCCGTCACCACACGTATCGCGGCCCGTGACGGGCGCGTCATCCTCTTCCTCGACACCAAGAGGTCCGCGGACCGGCTCGCCAAGCGGCTCCTGTCCGTCGGCGTGCGCGCGGCGGCCCTGCACGGCGGGCGCTCCCAGCCGCAGCGCAACCGCACCCTTGAGCAGTTCAAGAACGGCGAGGTCACCGCCCTGGTGGCGACCAACGTCGCGGCCCGCGGCATACACGTCGACGACCTCGACCTCGTCGTGAACGTCGATCCGCCGACCGACCACAAGGACTACCTCCACCGGGGCGGCCGCACGGCTCGCGCCGGCGGTTCCGGCAGTGTGGTCACGCTGGTCCTGCCCGACCAGAAGCGGGACGTCACCCAGCTCATGTCAAACGCGGGCATCCGGCCCCGGACGGCCCGCGTCACGTCGAGCGACGCCGCGCTGACCACGATCACCGGCGCCCGCGAGCCCTCCGGCGTGGCCGTCACCATCGAGGTCCCGCAGCCGACGGCGCCGTCGGCGTCCCGCCCTGCCCGGAAGCCCGCCGCCAAGTCCGGCGCGAAGCCCACCGCCAAGTCCGGGACGAGGTCCGGCGCCAGGTCCGGTGCCAAGCCGGAAGGGCGACCCGACCGCCGTCGCCGGAACGGCGGCGAGGCCCCCGCAGCGTCGGGCGGTACCGGCCGGACGGGCGGCGAGGGTGCCGGCCGCCGCTCCGCACCCCCGGCGAAGGCCTCCGGCCAGCCGGCCCGCACGTCCGGCGGTCGCCGCAGGGCGACCCGCAGGGCCACGGGTGGCGCTGCCTAGAACCGCCCAGGACATCACGGGAGCCTCGCGCAAGCGCGAGGCTCCCGTGCGTTCGGCGGTACTCGCGCCCGCTACACGCATCTTCGATATGTGACCTACGTCACTACGTGCAAGACTTGAAGCAGCGGGCCGCATCTCTCGGGGAATCAGCGTTCAAGCGCTGGAGGACCCATGTTGAGCAAGGACAAGAAGAAGGTCCAGACAACTCGCGCCTGGACCGGCCTGCTCGTCGTAGTCGTCGGCGATATCGGCGTGGCACTGGCCGCGATACTCGTCGCGCTGCACCTCAAGGACGGCCCTCAGTCGGTCGCCATTCTCACCAGCGCGTTCACCGCGATAACGGCGATATCCACCGCCTACTTCGGCATTCGAGCAGCGGCGAACGCGGCCCAGAGCGCTGTCGACGCGGCCGGCGGCGGGGAGGACAAGACGGAACACACGGGCGGTGACGGCCAGAAAAAAGTAGCGGGGTAGCCTTCACCACCCTCGTCGCCTTCCTTCTCCTCCTGAACGGCTTCCGTCAGCGCAGGCGAGCCAGAAATGATCGAGGGCCTCGGCTCACCTGAGTGATCCAAGGCCCTGATCTGCGACTACGGAGAAGACTCCGGTCGGGACGACAGGATTTGAACCTGCGACCCCTTGACCCCCAGTC
>JABFXD010000634.1 GCA_013361925.1 Streptomyces sp.
GCCGGCTCATGGCCGAACGCGCCTGGACCCATGGCCACTTCACCCCTGTGGGTGTGCGGGATATCCACAGTTCCGGCGCCGTCCACCGAAACCCGTCGCGCCCTCCTGCCCGACCCGCCCTCGCCGTACCGTGATGCATGCGAGGCACAACCGCCATGACAGCGATCGGGGACAAGGGGATGCGTATGACGGGGGAAACGGTCACGGAGCTGCGGCCCGATGCTGTCCTGCCCAGCCGGCGCCGGGTGCTCAAGGGCGCCGCTCTCGCGGTCGTCCCCTACGCACTGCTCCCCGACGCCCGCGCGGGCGCGGAGACACACGCCGTGGACCACGCCACCGCCGAATGGCAGCCCGCGACCCGCGCCAACTACACGCCGGCGGACCGCGCCGCGCCCCGCCCCGTCGACCTCGTGATCATCCATGTCACGCAGACCAGTTACCGCAAGACGCTGGGCGTCTTCCGGAGCCCCGCGAAGAAGGTCTCCGCGCACTACGTGGTCCGCTCGTGGGACGGAAACATCGCGCAGTGCGTCCGCGAGGCCGACGTCGCCTGGCACGCGGGCAACTGGGACTACAACACACGCAGCATCGGCATCGAGCACGAAGGGTGGGTGGACCAGCCGGCGTACTTCACCGACGCCCTGTACGAGCAGTCGGCGTCGCTCACGGCGGACATCTGCACTCGCCACGGCATCCCGATCGACCGGACGCACATCATCGGGCACCACGAGGTTCCGGGCACGGACCACACCGACCCGGGGCCGCACTGGGACTGGGCGGGCTATCTGAGACGGGTCGAACGGGCCGCGCGGTGACGTCGTTCGGGTGACTGCGGTCGAAAAGGTTGTCCGGGCGCGTACCGGGAGTGACGATGGCATCAGCCGCATCGCCTTCCGGGGAGGCCGAGTTGACCGATCCGTGGGTGGCCCTGGAGCCGGGGGCCGACCCCGCCGAGCAGGCGCGCATGCTGCGCCGGGCGCACGAGACGTTCACCGAGGGGGGTACCGTGCCGCGGCCGGTGCGTCCGGTGGTGGCGGACTCGTGGCGGCGTTCCGCGCGGGCCGGGGTCGGTCCGGACGGCACGGCGAGCGTGGAACTCATGGACGGCGACCTCGGCGCGTACCGGGCCGAGCATCCGCTGGCGCGGGTGATGCCGCTCTTCCGTGAACTGCTGGGCACCTTCGCGGCGGACGGCGAGCATCTGCTCGCGGTGTGCGACGCGCACGGACGGCTGCTGTGGGTGGAGGGGCATGCGTCGACCCGTCGGCGGGCGGACGGGATGAACTTCGTGCCGGGGGCGCGCTGGGCGGAGACCGCGGTCGGGACGAACGCGCCGGGTACGGCGGTCGCCGTGGACCGGCCGGTGCAGGTGTTCGCCGCGGAGCACTTCATCCGGCAGGTGCAGCCGTGGACCTGCGCGGCGGCTCCGGTGCACGATCCGCGTACGGGCCGGGTGCTCGGCGCGGTGGACATCACCGGTGGGGACGGGCTCGCGCATCCGCACAGCCTGGGGTTCGTGCAGGCGGTGGCGCGGGCGGCGGAGTCCCAACTGGCGCTGCTCGCGCCGGAGACGCCCGCCACCGGCCTGCCCGAGCTCTCGGCACTGGGCCGTGACGAGGCACAGGTGCTGGTCGGCGGGCGCAGGATCAGGCTCAGCCGTCGGCACAGCGAGCTTGTCGTGCTGCTGTCCCGCCATCCGGAGGGGCTGACCGGCGACGAGCTGTTGTGCGCGCTGTACGAGGACGAGTCGGTGACACCGGTGACGCTCCGGGCCGAACTGGCGCGGCTGCGCCGGGTGCTGGGTCCCGGGCTGCTGGCCTCGCGCCCGTACCGGCTCACGGTGCCCGTCGGGTCGGACGTCGCCGTGGTGGAGCGGCGACTGGAGAGCGGCGCGGTGACGGCGGCGGTGTCGGCGTACGCCGGTCCGCTGCTGCCCTCCTCGCAGGCGCCGGCGGTGGTGCGACTGCGGCAGCGGCTCGCGGACGGGCTCCGTACCGCGCTGATCGCCCGCCGCGACCCGGACCTGCTGGCGGACTGGGTGCACACGCCGTGGGGCGAGGACGACTTCGACGTATGGCGGGCTCTGGCGGCGGCGCGGCCGACGGCGGCGGTGCGGGCCCGGCTCGCGGCTCTGGAGTCGGAGCTCGGCTGGCGGCGGCCGGTGGCAACGTAGTTGCAACGTCCGTTTCCCTAGCCTCGCGCCGAGAGCTGCCCAACGGCGGGCAGCGCTTCGCAGGGAGGCAGACCAGCATGACCCGTTACGCGGCGCCCGGCACCGAGGGCGCGATCGTCTCCTACCAGGCGCGCTACGACCACTTCATCGGCGGCGAGTACGTGCCGCCGGCCCGCGGGCAGTACTTCGAGAACCCGTCACCGGTGAACGGGCAGCCCTTCACCGAGGTCGCGCGCGGTACGGCGGAGGACGTGGAGCGGGCGCTCGACGCGGCGCACGCGGCCGCTCCGGCCTGGGGCCGTACGTCGGTGACCGAGCGGTCCGACATCCTGCTGAAGATCGCCGACCGCATGGAGGCGTATCTCGAACCGCTGGCGGTCGCGGAGAGCTGGGAGAACGGCAAGCCGGTGCGCGAGACGCTGGCGGCCGACATCCCGCTCGCCATCGACCACTTCCGCTACTTCGCGGGGGCGATCCGCGCGCAGGAGGGTTCGCTCGGCGAGGTCGACGACGACACGGTGGCCTACCACTTCCACGAGCCGCTGGGCGTGGTCGCGCAGATCATCCCGTGGAACTTCCCGATCCTGATGGCGGTCTGGAAGCTGGCCCCGGCGCTCGCCGCGGGCAACGCGGTCGTCATCAAGCCGGCCGAGCAGACGCCCGCCTCCATCCACTACTGGATGAGCCTGATCTCGGATCTGCTGCCGCCGGGCGTGGTCAACATCGTCAACGGCTTCGGCGTCGAGGCGGGCAAGCCGCTCGCGTCCAGCCCGCGGGTGGCGAAGGTGGCGTTCACCGGTGAGACCACGACGGGGCGGCTGATCATGCAGTACGCCTCGGAGAACATCAAACCGGTCACGCTGGAGCTCGGCGGCAAGTCGCCCAACATCTTCTTCGACGACGTATGGGCGCAGGACGACGACTTCCGCGACAAGGCCCTCGAAGGCTTCACCATGTTCGCCCTCAACCAGGGTGAGGTGTGCACCTGCCCGTCCCGCGCGCTCGTCCAGCGCGGCAACTACGCCGAGTTCCTTCAGGCGGCGGTCGCCCGCACCGAACTCATCAAGCCCGGCCACCCCCTCGACACCGACACGATGATCGGCGCACAGGCCTCCAACGACCAGCTGGAGAAGATCCTCTCCTACCTCGACATCGGCCGCCAGGAAGGCGCGAAGGTCCTCACGGGCGGCCGGCGCATCGACTACGACGGCGAGTTGAAGGGCGGCTACTACGTCCAGCCGACGATCTTCGAGGGCGACAACCGGATGCGGATCTTCCAGGAGGAGATCTTCGGCCCGGTCGTCTCGGTGGCGTCCTTCGACGACTTCGACGACGCCATCAAGATCGCGAACGACACGCTGTACGGCCTCGGGGCGGGCGTGTGGACCCGGGACATCAACACCGCCTACCGCGCGGGCCGCGCGATCCAGGCGGGCCGCGTCTGGACCAACTGCTACCACGCCTACCCGGCGCATGCCGCCTTCGGCGGCTACAAGCAGTCCGGGATCGGCCG
>JABFXD010000316.1 GCA_013361925.1 Streptomyces sp.
GCCGCGCCTGTTCCAGCCGCAGCCGCGCCGACCGCCCGCGCAGCGTCAGTGTCATGAGCTGGTTGCCGAACCACGGGCCGCCCGTGCGCCGCCAGTCCACCGCAGGGCGGGGGCAGCCGCCGTGGCCCGCGAAACGGCGGCCCAGGACCCGGGCCGCCGCGCTCCAGCCGAAGCGGAAACCGAGGCGTATGGAGAGCGGGATGGAGTTGTGGACCGGCGAGCAGGTCAGTTGCAGCACCCGGGCGTCCGGGCCGCCGTCGGCCGCGGGCCAGGCCGGCTCGGCCACATACGCGTGGTGCACGTCCCCGGAGAGCACCAGCACCGTCGCCGGCGCCCCCGGCCCGGAACCCGCTTCGGCGATCAGAGCGGCCAGCGCGTCGAAGGACGCCGGGAACGCCGCCCAGTGCTCCAGATCCGCCCGGCGCCGCAGATCCTCCCCGAACCGCGCCCAGCGGGCGCCGCGGTCACCCCGGCACAGGGCCGCGCTCCACGCCTCGGCGTGGTGCACGAGGTGCGGAAGCAGCCAGGGCAGGGAGGTGCCGAGGAGGAGATGGTCGTACGACTCCCTGTCGGCGAGGACCTGTTCCCGCAGCCAGGCCGCCTCCCCGGGGTCGAGCATCGCCCGGTGCTCCTCGTCCAGGACGCGGGCCGCGCGGGTGTCCACCATCAGCAGCCGCACGCGTCCGAAGTCGCGTCGGTAACTCCAGCGCACCGAGGCGGGATCGGCGTCGGCCTCGCAGGCGAAGGCGCGCAACGCGTCGGTGCCGTCCGGGGTTCGGCGGACGGCGGCGTAGAGCGGGTCGGCGGCGAGTTCGGCCGGGGACAGGTTCCCGAGGTGCTGGTGCACCCAGTACGACATCAGGCCGCTCAGCAGCCGTTCCCGCCACCACGGGGTGGCCCGCATGTCCTCCACCCAGGCGGCGGAGGTGTTCCAGTCGTCTATCACGTCATGATCGTCGAAGATCTGACAACTGGGCACGGTGGACAGCAGCCAGCGGATCTCCGGGTCGAGCCAGGACTCGTAATAAAGGCGCGTGTACTCCTCGTAGTCCGCGACCTGGCTGCCCGGCGGGTCGCTCAGATCGCGGCGGGCGGCGAGCCAGCGGCGGGTGGCGGGGGAGGTCTCGTCGGCGTAGACCTGGTCGCCCAACAGCACGAGCACGTCCGGGCGTTCACTGTGGGGGTCGGCCGCGATCCGGGCCGCGAGGGTGTCCAGCGCGTCCGGGCCCTTGGGGTCCTTCTCGCCGTGCGGCGGGGCGGCCCAGCGGCAGGAGCCGAAGCTGACGCGGACGGTGTCGCCCTCGGCGGAGGTGCGGATCACCGACTCCGGGAACGGGGAGCCGGGCAGCGGCCACACCCGGGTGCCGTCCAGGAACACCTCGTACGCCGTCGAAGTCCCGGGTGCCAGGCCGGTCACCGGGATCAGCGCGTAGTGGTGGCCCGCGATCTGGAAGGTGCGGTCCTCCCCGCGGGTGCCGTCCGCGCAGCGCACCTCGGCGGTGCACGGACGGCTCGCCTCGACCCAGATGGTCGCGGACGAGCCGTCGGCGTACCTCAGCAGCGGTCCCAACCGAAGTTCGGCCACGTGATCCTCCTCCGTCGCCCCGTACGGTACGGAACGACGGGGGAGGTTGGGGAGGGTCGGGATCAGCAGGCGCTCAGGTAGCTGGTGAGCGCGCTCTTCTCGGCGGAGTCGACCGAGAGGCCGTAGTAGTACTTCACCTGGACCCAGGCGCGGACGTAGGTGCAGCGGTACGAGGTGACCGACGGCATCCACTCGGCCGGGTCCTGGTCGCTCTTGGCCTGGTTCACGTTGTCCGTCACCGCGATGAGCTGCGGGCGGGTGAGGTCGTTGGCGAAGGCCTGGCGCCGGGCGGTGGTCCAGGCGCTGGCGCCGGAGTCCCAGGCCTCGGCGAGCGGGACCAGGTGGTCGATGTCGAGGTCGGAGGCGGCGGTCCAGGTCGCGCCGTCGTAGGGGGAGTACCAGCTGCCGCTGGTGGAGGCGCAGGCGGAGTCGGTGACCACGTTGGAGCCGTCGCGCTTGAGGACCGTCTCGCGGGTGTTGCAGGTACCCGAGATGGTGATCCAGTGCGGGAAGAGGTCGCGGCTGTAGCCGGTGCGGTTCTCGGTCGCCACGGTGAGCGAGGCGAGGTAGGTGCGGGCGGTGGCGGCGCTGACCGGCGTCGGGAGGGCGGCGGAGGCGGTCGGACCGTTGAAAAGTCCGACCGAGGCTATGAGACCGGTGAACGCCGCGAGTATGCTCAGCCGTCGACGCGCGTAGAACTTCGGCATGCGAACTCCCTGGGGATGTGGGGGTGTTGAGGCGTGCGGGCGAAGGAATGCTCGCGGCGCCGTGTTGCGGGGAGATGTGCGTTGGGTGAGAAGTTAATGACGCGTACATGACATGACAAGCTTTGCGGCGAAACGATCTCGTATGATTGACGGAGTTGAAGGGGAGTAGCTCTTCGCCGGACCGTCGACATACTGCTCAGCTCGTCTGAGCCGGCGCCCGGAGGCGGGTCCCTTGCGGACCTCGCCAGCGAGACCTTCGGCAAGCAGTGCACTGACCGTGTGCTGCCATGCCGAGGTGTCGTTTTGCGGTAACACTCTCGGTGGGGCAGCCCGACCGATTGAGGAACCTTGATCAGCTTCACCGTGACGGCCGTCGTCTTCGGCGTCGTCTTCCTTGCCGAGCTTCCGGACAAGACCGCCCTCGCCGGGCTGGTGCTCGGCACCCGGTACCGCGCGTCCTACGTCTTCGCCGGGGTCGCCGCCGCCTTCGCCCTGCATGTCGCGCTCGCCGTCGCGGCCGGCAGCGTGCTCACTCTGCTGCCGCAGCAGATCGTGCACGCGATCACCGGTGTGCTGTTCCTGGGGGGAGCGGCCGTCCTGCTGCGGAACAAGGACGAGGACGACGAGGAGATCCGCAAGCCCGAGAACCAGTCCTTCTGGAAGGTCGCCGGGGCCGGGTTCATGCTCATCCTCGTCGCCGAGTTCGGTGACCTGACGCAGATCATGACCGCGAATCTCGCCGCCCGCTACGACGACCCGCTCTCCGTCGGCCTGGGCGCCGTGCTCGCCCTCTGGGCCGTGGCCGGGCTCGGCATCGTCGGTGGAAAGGCCCTGATGAAGCGGGTGCCGCTGGCGCTCATCACCAAGATCGCGGCCGTGCTGATGCTGGCGCTCGGGGTGTGGAGCCTGTGGGAGGCCGTGACCGCGTGAGCTGAACGCCGGGTGAACTGTTCCGGGAGACGGTGGCGGGATCATGGTCGCGTTTTGTACCGTGGAGAAACAAAGTGGCTCCCGCCCGTTCTCCCTGACCGGCGGGCGGGGCCGCCTTGTCCCGCCGGGCGACCCCCGGCTCCCCCCCCGCGTACTGGAGCTGCCGATGACGGCCACCGCCGTGCCCACCGTGCTCACCGCCCGTGCCCTGCTGCTGGACATGGACGGCACCCTCGTGAACTCCGACGTCGTCGTCGAACGCTGCTGGCGGCGCTGGGCCGAGCGGCACGGGCTGGACGGCGACGAGGTCATGAAGGTCGTCCACGGGCGGCAGGGGTACGCCTCCATGGCGCTGCTGCTGCCCGACCGGCCCATGGAGCAGAACCACGCCGACAACGCGCGCATGCTCGCCGAGGAGACCGCCGACATGGACGGCGTGGTCGCCATCCCCGGCGCGGA
>JABFXD010000627.1 GCA_013361925.1 Streptomyces sp.
GGCGGTCGATCGGGTCGTACAGCCGGCGCAGATACAGCACCGCCGCCGCCAGCACGCCCAGCTCCAGCGAGCCGCCCGCCACCCGGTAGGCGCCCCACAGCACGATCAGCGCCACCGCCGTGTTGGCGACCAGCCGGGACCCGACGACATAGCGGGCCATCTCCAGCAGCGCGTCGCCGTTGGTGCGTTCATGACGCTTGTTCAGCACGGCGAAGTCGGCGTCGTTGGCGGCCTCGCGCCGGAACGCCCGCACCGGGCGGATGCCGTTCATCGTCTCGACGAACTTCACGATGACGGCCGCGATCGCCGTGGAGCGCAGCGTGTACACCCGGCCCGCGCGCTGCCGGTACAGCCGTACCAGGAGGTAGAGCGGTACGAACGACGCCACCGCGACCGCGCCGAGGCCCAGGTCGAGCCAGAGCAGCAGCGTGGAGATGTAGACGAAGGACAGGATGACCGTGATCAGTTCCTGGAGGCCCTCGCTGAGGAGTTCGCGCAGCGACTCGACGTCCGTGGTGGAGCGCGAGATCAGCCGGCCCGAGGTGTAGCGCTCGTGGAAGTCGACGCTGAGCGCCTGGGCATGGCGGAAGATCCGGCCGCGCAGATCGAGGAGGACGTCCTGGTTGATCCGGGCCGAGGCGCGGATGAACGCGTACTGGAGACCGCCGGACGCCACCGAGCACAGCAGATAGGCCACGCCGACCGCGATCAGCGGCCCGTGCCGGTCCTCCCGGAACGCCGGTACGGCACGGTCGATCGCGTACGCCACCAGCAGCGGGCCCGCCTGCACCGCCGCCTGCTGGAGCAGCAGCAGAAGGGTCGTGCCGACGACCCGGGCCCGCATCGGCGCGAGCAGGGAGCGCAGGAGGAGGGAGGTCGCGCGGGGCGGGGTGGGCAGGACGTCACGGTCGAAGGGGTCGCCGCCCGCGCTCCTGTGGACGTCCGGTTCCTCGTCGTCGCTGGCGGGGGCGGGCGCGGCCGTCGTCGGCGCGGTCATCGGGCGTCCTCCGTCTCGGGCAGGAGAGGGGCCTGGGAGCCGGACCCGAGCCGGTCCTCGGAGCCCGACATGAGATGGGCGTACTCGGCGTTCGTCCGCAGCAGTTCGTGGTGGGTGCCGACGGCGGCGATACGTCCCTTCGACAGCAGCGCCACCCGGTCGGCGAGCAGCACGGTCGACGGGCGGTGGGCGACGATCAGGGCGGTGGTGTCCGCGAGCACGTCGCGCAGGGCGGCCTCGACCGCGGCTTCGGTGTGCACGTCCAGCGCGGACAGCGGGTCGTCCAGGACGAGGAACCTGGGCCTGCCGACGACCGCGCGGGCCAGCGCGAGACGCTGGCGCTGGCCGCCGGAGAGGCTCAGTCCCTGCTCGCCGATCCGGGTGTCGGTGCCCTGGGGGAGGGCGTGCGCGAAGTCGGCCTGCGCGATGGACAGGGCACGGTCCAGTTCGTGGTCGGCGGCGCCCATCAGGACGTTCTCACCGACGCCGGCCGAGAAGAGGGTGGGTTCCTCGAAGGCCATGGCGACCAGGGAGCGCAGCTCTTCGCGGGACATGGCGGTGATGTCCTCGCCGTCGAGGGTGATGCGGCCCTCCGTCACCTCGTGCAGGCGGGGGACGAGGGCGGTGAGGGTGGTCTTGCCGCTGCCGGTCGCGCCGACCAGGGCCATCGACTCACCGGGGCGGATGTGGAGGTCGACGAGGTCCAGGGTGGGCGCGGAGTCCGGGTCGGCGTCGGGGTAGCGGAAGCGGACGTTGTGGAACCGCAGCCCGGTGCCCTTGGCGCTCATGGCCCGGGCACCGGAGACGACGGTGTCCTCCGGCGCCTCGTCCATCACCTCGAAGTACCGCTCCGTCGCACTCGCCGCGTCCTGGCTCATCGCCAGCAGGAAGCCGATGGAGTCGATCGGCCACCGCAGCGCCAGCGCGGTCGACAGGAACGCCACCAGCGTCCCCGCCGACAGCTCCCCGTCCGCCACCTGCACCGACCCCAGCACCAGCGCCGCCCCGATCGCCACCTCCGGCAGCGTCACGATGACGGCCAGGATCGCGGCGAGCAGCCGGGCCTTGCGCAACTCCGTCCCGCGCAGCGTCCGGGACAGTTCCCAGAACGCCCGCGCCTGGCTGCGATGCCGGCCGAACCCCTTGATGATGCGGATGCCGAGGACGCTCTCCTCGACGACGGTCGTCAGATCGCCGACCTGGTCCTGGGCCTGCCGGGCCACGGAGGAGTAGCGCTGCTCGAAGAGCAGACAGGAGACGATCACCGGGATCGCGGGCCCCAGGATCACCAGCCCGAGCGTCCAGTCCTGGATCAGCATGATGATCACGCCGGCGAGGATCGTCACGCTGTTGACCAGCAGGAACGTCAACGGGAACGCGAGGAACATGCGCAGCAGCATCAGGTCGGTCGTGCCCCGCGACAGCAGCTGACCGGACGCCCAGCGGTCGTGGAAGGCCACCGGCAGCCGTTGCAGATGCCGGTAGAGGCCCGCTCTCATCTCCGCCTCGACATGCGACAGCGGCCGGGCCACCAGCCACCGCCGCAGCCCGAACAGCAGCGCCTCCCCGAAGCCCAGCAACAGCAGGAACAGCGCGCCGAGCCACACACCCGCCGGGTCCCGGTCGGCGACCGGGCCGTCCACCATCCACTTGAGGACGAGCGGGATCACCAGGCCGGTACAGGAGGCGAGGACCGCCACGAACGCGGCGGTGAACAGCCGCGCCCGCACCGGTCTGACGTACGGCCAAAGACGCAGCAGGGTCCTGACGGCGGAGCGTTTCCTGGTGGTTGCACGTGTCGTGGGCATCAGCAGCGAGCCTACGGATCGGCACTGACAACGCCTACCGAGTTTTGGCCTGACCGGAGTCGGGCGCTGGTCCTACGACCTGCGCGTTCGAAAGGTCGTACCACGGCATCGACCGATCGGTTGATGTCCGTTCGAGCGCGACGGCCGATGTGCGCGAGCCCCGCTCGCCGCGACGCTGAGGTCATGTCCGTCATCGAAGTCAGCGAACTGCGCAAGTCCTACGACGGCCGAACCGTCGTCGACGGTGTCTCCTTCGCCGTCGAGGAGGGCGAGATCTTCGGCGTCCTCGGCCCCAACGGAGCCGGCAAGACCACCACCGTCGAGTGCGTCGAGGGCCTGCGGGTCCCCGACGCGGGCCGCGTCCGGGTCACCGGCCTCGACCCGGTCGCCGACCACGAGAAGGTCGCCCGCGTCCTGGGCGCCCAGCTCCAGCAGAGCGAGCTCCAGGCCAAGCTCACCGTCCGCGAGGCCCTGGAGCTGTACGCCTCCTTCCACGCCCGCCCCGCCGACTGGCGGTCTCTCGCCGAACGCCTCGGCCTCACCGACCGGCTCACTACCCGCTTCGCCAAGCTGTCCGGTGGGCAGAAGCAGCGCCTGTTCATCGCGCTCGCGCTCATCGGCGACCCCCGGATCGTCGTCCTCGACGAACTCACCACCGGCCTCGATCCCCGCGCCCGCCGCGACACCTGGGAACTCATCGAGGACGTCCGGGCCGGCGGCGTCACCGTCCTGCTCGTCACCCACTTCATGGAGGAGGCGCAGCGGCTGTGCGACCGGATCGCGGTGATCGACAAGGGGCGGATCGCCGCCCTGGACACCCCGGCCGGTCTCATCCGGCGCTCGGCGGGCGCCACGGTCATCAGCTTCACC